>NZ_JBICZA010000005.1:158432-166279 GCF_043201585.1 Streptomyces sp. NPDC048297 | reverse complement strand
CACCCGCGAACTGACACCGCGCGCGTCCCCTCACCCGCGCCGGCCGTCACCTGTGCGGGCCGGCCGCAGGCGAGGCGCCCGGCCGGGGCGCCGCCGGGCGGGAAGACAGGGCGGACTGTGCGGTCGTGACCGCGTGCAGCTGGGCGCTCGAAGGCACCGTGCGCAAGCGGGCCGCCACTGCCGACGGCATACGGGCGGCACGGGAGAAATCACCCGCGAACTGACACCGCGCGCGTCCCCTCACCCGCGCCGGCCGTCACCTGTGCGGGCCGGCCGCAGGCGAGGCGCCCGGCCGGGGCGCCGCCGGACGGGAGGACAAGGCGGACTGTGCGGTCGTGACCGCGTGCAGCTGGGCACTCGAAGGCACCGTGCGCAAGCGGGCCGCCACTGCCGACGGCATACGGGCGGCACGGGAGAAATCACCCGCGAGTTGGGAGCGGAGCATGCCGACCCGTGCCAGGTGGGCCTGTAGTTGTTCCGGTGAGAGCGACGCCGTCGCGCTCGCTGCCACGGCCGCGCGGACCGACGCGGGGTGCGTGGGGATCGGGGCGGCGCCCTTCGCGGGCGCGTTCGGATCGAGTCCTGCCGCCCGCAGAGCCGCCGCACGCGCACGCGTGGTGGGCGCCTCGCTCGTGCGCGGCCTTGCCCGGCTGTCCCCGGCCCGGCCTCTGCCCGGCGGGTTCAGACGGGCCGGGGACAGGACCCGCCAACTGACCGTTCCGTTGAACTCGTTGACCGTCACCTCGACGCGGGGCCGCGGCGGACGGCCGCGCAGACGGGCGACCGCCGCACGGTGCGCGGCCCTCCCGTCGGCCCGCTCGCCGGTCTTCACGGCAGCTGACTTCGCCGCGACCGTCGCGCCGGTTTTCCCGTCAGTTTTCCCGGCGGCTGTCCCGGCGGCTTTCCCGGCAAAGTGGCGGTCAGCCGCCCGAGGCATGGGAGTTCCCCCTCGGCATCTCGCCACCGGACTGCGTGCGGGCGCGCTCGGCGAGGCGGGCCATCCGGGCGCGCACGGAGTCGAGTTGTGCCGGATCGGCCGCGGCGGGGCCTCCGCCGGCCGCCATGTCGATCCACAGGGCGATCAGTTCATGGCCCAGGGCCAGACCCTGCGCCGGGTCCCGCAGGGCCCGCCAGGCGGCTGCGGCGCTCTGCACGCTGGCGAAGGCCCGCTCGTCGTCGTGGCGCCGCCGCATCCGGGCGACCTCCATGGACTGCGCGAAGGAGCGCGGCGCGTCGCCCGCCAGATAGGCGATGTAGGCGGCCAGTTCGCGCAGTTGCAGCACCTCGCCGTGGTCCGCTCCGAGGGTCTGCGTCGCCGACGCGATGGTCTGCTCCGCCATCGCCGCGGCGGACTCTATCCGGCCCATGCTCACCGCCTCGTTGATCCGCCGTACGGGCTCGGCGAGGAGGGAGGGCACCGTCACCCCCGCCGGGGTCGCGGCGTGGGCGGGAGCCGTGGCCTGTGCGGGCGCGGCAACCGGGTCGGGCACCGGTGCCGGGGACGGGGACGGTACGGGTTCCGGATCGGGCACCGCGCGCAGTGCCCGCGTCGCCTTGTCCCGCCGCTGCGGCGACGCGGGTTCCGCGGCGAGCGGTGCCACGTGCGGCGTGGGGGCGGGTTCGGGGGCGGGTGCCACGTGCGGCGTGGGGGCAGGTGCCGGATCCGGTGCGGGGGCGGGTGACCCGTACGGTGCCGGAGTGGGTTCCGCTTCCGGTGTCCCGGTGCGCGGCGCCTCCGGTCCTGCCTCCGGCTGCGGGACCGGCTGCGGGACCGCGCCCGCCTGCGGCCTTCCGGACAGCGGTACGGGCTCTCCCGCGAAGGCGCTGGATCCGTCCGCCGCGACCTGGATCGGCGTGCTGTACCCGATCCGTTCGTCGTGGATCACGGCCGCGACCGGGTGGCCGGTGGCGAGGACCAGGCGGTGCAGATAGTTCAGCACCGCTTCCTGGACGCTCTCGCCGGGGACCGGCACGACCGGCAGGCCCCCCACCGCGGCGCGCCCGTCGGGCGCCACGTGCACCTCCATGGGCCGCAGCCCGGGGGCGGAGACCTGCTCAGGTACCGGCTGCTGCTGGTCCTTCTGGCGCCTGCGACTGAATCTGGACATCGGTTCCCTCACTGACCAGAAGTGTCGGACGGTGAGTCCGTGGGCGCGGAGGACGTGTCACGGCTCGGTGGGGCCACGGCCTCGACGACTGTCACGTCGTCCACGCGCCACGGCTCGCCGACCGTCGAACGTACCAGCTTGACATAGGCGTTCAGGCGCGGTCCGGTGCCCGACCAGCCGTCCCGGCCGTGCGCGGTTCCCTCGACGACCAGGGACCGATAGGCGACCGTGTCGCTGTCGACCGGCGCGTCGTCCTCCAACTCGCTGGTGACGGTCACGGCGGTCCAGGCGTGGTGCTTGGCCCAGGTGTTCCACTCGTTCCCGGGTCCGCTCTCGGGCCGGTACCGGCTCTCGGCCTTCGCCCCGCGCTCCGTGAGCCAGCGTGAGGCACGCAGCACCGCGTCATGGGGGCTGCTGTCGTACGCGGTGTCGTAGTTGTACGCCATCTCCGCCCAGGCCTTGGCCACGGCTCCGGCGTCGGTGCCCTTCACGCCGCCCGGGTCCGTGACGTGCGCGTCGGGGCCGAGCGCCTTCCCGGACGGTACGGGCGCCTTGGGGACGAAGGAGGGGGTCGCCGACGCGGAGCCGCCCGGCTTGGCGTCGGCGTCCCGGTGGTCCGGCAGCGCGCACCCCGTCAGCAGGGCCAGTCCGGCGACCGCCGTGAGCAGGGCGGTCGCGGACCGGTGCCCGGCTCGTACGCCGCTCTTCCTCATCGCGTCCCTCCTTTCCGCTTTCTCTTCAGCTTTCTCTTCAGCTTCCTTCTGCGCCGCGTGGTACGTCACTTCAGCCCCAGCCAGGGCGCGGGGTCCACGTACTGTCCGTTCACCATGACCTCGAAGTGGGCGTGCGGCCCGGTCGAGTAGCCGGTCGAGCCCACCGCGCCGACCTGCTGTCCCACCTTGATCTCCTGTCCCACGGAGACGTTGATGGCCGACATGTGGTTGTAGGTGGTGGAGATCTCCTTGCCGTCCACGGTGCCGTGCGAGATGACCACGCGGTTGCCGTAGCCGTTGGACCAGCCCGCGAAGGTCACCTTCCCGTCCCGGGCCGCGAGGAACGGCGTACCGGCCGGCACTCCGAAGTCGATTCCGGTGTGGAGCTTCCACACGTGCAGGATCGGGTGGAGCCGCATCCCGTAGGGCGAGGTGACCGGGGGGTTGCCGGTCAGCGGCATCGCCATCTTCTGGCCCGGCGGGATCGAGCCCGGAGTGTCGTCGATCGACTGGTACTTGGGTATCAGCGACTTGATGCGGACGACGTAGTTCTGCGTCTCGGTGTACGGCGGCATGCCGTGGTACTCCTGGATCGCTCCGGGGCCGGCGTTGTACGCGGCCAGCGCCAGGTCGAGGGTCTCGCCGGAGGCCTGTCCCCGGTTCTTGTACCCCTCGACGTCCTTGGCGAGGGCACAGTCGTAGCGTCCCTGGGCCATGATCGCGTCGGCCGGGTCGAACGGCGAGGCCTGTCCGTTGCCGTCCTCGTCCTTGCCCCAGTTCGGCCAGGTACCGGGCATGAACTGGGACAGGCCCTGGGCGCCCACCGGGGACTCCGCGTTGGGGTTCCATCCGGACTCGGCCTCTATCTGGGCCGCGATGACGGCGGGTTTGATGACGTCGCACAGGGCTCCGGCCTTGAGGACCCAGGGGACGTACTCGGGCTTCACCGAGCCGCTCTTGAGCCCGCCGCCGACGCCGTCGCCGTTCGTGTCGTCCTCCGCCTTCACGTTCCCGCCGACCGCGACCATCATGATCACCGGCAACATGACCGCGGCGAGCGCGCCACCGACCGCCCAGCCGACGGCCCCTCCCCCGTTGTTGGACATCCGCTCCCCTCAGCGTCAAATGGTACGACGTTGTGCCTCGTTGAGTCTCACGGCTGCGGGCCGCCGGGTGAGTAACCGGCCGGTCACAAAGTTGTCGCAGAGCCTCACCCGGTGCTACCCCAACTCCTTCCCCAATGGAGAATCACGGGGAGAATCACCAGGAGAGTCATACGGCGGGTCGGCCGATCACGGTACGGGGGAGATGAGTTGCCGGTGCAAGGGAGCCAACTGAGCGGCCCCGACATATGGATTCGCGGGCCTGTCGTCGCACCGTCGCAGCCTGCGCAGCCCGTACAGGCCGCCCAACCGGCGCTGGCGCCGGGCCGGTTGGCCTGGGTGGCGGCACACGGCGGCGCCGGCGCCTCCACCCTGGCCGCGGTCTTCGGCGGAGCCGACGCGGGCCGTTCCTGGCCCCGTCCGGACCAGGGCGAGCCGGGCACCGTCGTGCTGGTGGCGCGCACGCACGCCGCCGGACTGCAGGCGGTGTCGCGGACCCTGGACGTCTTCCGGCGCGGTGAGCACCCTCCCGGTCTCGAACTGGCGGCCGTCGCGCTGGTCGCCGACGCCCCCGGGCGACTGCCCCGGGCCCTGCAGCAGCGGATCAAGGTGATCGGCTCGGCGGTGCGGGTGCACCGGGTGCCCTGGGTGCCGGCGTGGCGCACGGGCGATCTCAGCGCGCCCGCACCGCGCGAGACGTCGGGCCTGGCCGAACTGGTCGCCGCACCACCCGTATTCGACCCCCACCCTAGGAGCGACGGATGAATGCCGGACTGACGGCGATCGGCATGGCCGACCTGGCATACGACCCGCCCTCCACGGTCACCGCCCAACTGGACACCGTGCTCGGCTACATCGCCTGGCTGGTCACCGCGGCGGGAGTGGCGGGGCTGCTGATCGTCGGCACCCGTATGGCGCTCGCGCTGAAGACCGGCGACGCCGAGGAGCATCTGAAGGAGTACCTCGTCGTGCTGGCCGCGTGCGTCATCGCGGCCTGCGCGGGCCCTTTGGTGCAGTTCGTCGGCCTGGACTTCTGGAACACCGCCTCATGAACGAACATCGCCTCATGAACGAGCACACCGCCTCATGAACGAGGACGGCGCCTCATGAACGAGGACGGCGCCTCATGAACGAGGACGGCGCCTCATGAACGAGGACGGCGCCTCATGAACGAGGACGGCGCACGCATCCGGCCGGCCGCCACCGGCTGTACCACTGTCACGAACACGTCACTCGGTGATGCAGAACCGCTACGCCTCTTGATCGCGGCCCTCACACCTCGGCACTCTCGCTACGTCATCGGTGACTCGCCAAGTCATCGGTGACACGACGCACGTGACACTCCAGCACCACTCTCGGTCCGCCGGGCCGAGCACAATCGGGGAGAACTCATGATCAAGGCACTTGCCGTCAAGGCCCACAGCTACGTCATCCTCGCGGACGGCAAGATTCCCGACCCCACCCGGGACGCCCCGGACAAGCTCACCTCCAAGGTGAACACCGTCCTCGGCCTGCTCGCCTGGGTCGGTACGGCGGCGGGTGTCGCCGGTGTGCTGATCACCGGCGCGATGATGGCGATCTCCATGCGCCGCGGCGAGGGCTCGGAGCACATGGGCCGACTCGGCATGGTCCTCGGCGGCTGTGTCCTGGTGGCCACCGCCGGACCGGTCGTCACCTTCGTCTTCGGCTGATCCACCACCAGGCACTCCACAGAAGGGACACAGCGACATGGTGAACTCCGGCCGCTCCCGCGGGGGCAGCGGAGAATGGGAGCAGCCGTTCTGGCAGCAGCGAGGCTGGATCCTGTCGGCCGGGTTCCTGCTGGTGCTGGTCGTCCTCGGCGGTTTCACCCTGATGACACGCGGGGACAACGGATCACCGAACGCCTCCCCCTCTCCGAGCCCGAGCAAGAGCACCGCGACCGGTGGCACGGGAGGAGGCGGGGCGAAGGACGACCGGCCCGCCGGCTGCCGCACCGACGACAGCGACCAGGAGAAGCCGAAGGCACCGCCGAAGGACTTCTCCTGGAAGGCCGACGGAACGGGCCTGGTCCCGGTCTCGAAGACCGCGGGACCCCTGAAGTTCGACGGACCCGTCTGGTCCTGCTACGCCCACACCCCGATGGGGGCCGTGCTCGCCGCCCAGGCCATCACGGACCACTTCAACTACCCGGGCTGGCGCACGGTCGTGGACCGGCAGGTCGTACCGGGCGCGGGCCGCGACGCGCTGATCGCCAGCCGTGCCGGGGAGGAGGACAAGCCCACCTCCGGACAGGCCGACCCGGGGGGCTACGCGGGGTTCACCGTGCTGTCGTACAACAGGCAGGAAGCAACCGTGATGATCCTGGTTCGCGGTCCCAACGCCGGTACGTACGGGGCCGCTTCGATGACGGTGCGCTGGCAGGACGGCGACTGGAAGGTCGTGCCCGACACGGACGGCACGATCTACTCCGGGACGTCCCAGGTGAGCGGCACCAACGGCTTCGTCACCTGGGGGAACTGAGATGTCCTGTAGCTGGAAGGTGTACGACTGCGTGGGCGAGGGCCTCAAGTGGGGCCTGTCCAAGGGCGGTGAGCAGCTGGCCAACGGCGGCGTCGAGGCCTTCGCCAAGGCGATCGGCGACGCGACGGCGGAGACGCTGAAGTCGCTCAACGGCGTCTGGATGAACATCAACGTCTCCAACCCGGCCCAGCCCACCACGGACATCCACAGCGTCACCAGCTGGCTGGTGGGCTACGTGGCCGTGGGGTGTCTGCTCATCGCCGCGGTCAAGATGGCCCTCGACCGCAGGGGCCAGCCCATGAAGCAGGCGTTCATGGGCATGTGGAAGGTCCTCCTGGTCGGCGGGCTCGCGGTGCCCCTGGTGCAGGCCCTCACCAACGCCTCCGACACGTACGCCAGGGACATCTACGAGAAGTCCGACCTCGGCGACCAGGCGTCCAAGATCCTCGGCGTGATGACGCTGGAGTCACCGGGCCTGGTGCTCATCTTCGGCCTGCTGGTGATGCTGTCGTCGTTCGTGCAGATCTGCCTGATGTACATCCGCATCGGGGTGCTGATCATGCTGGTGGGCACGCTGCCGCTGGCCGCCGTCTCGTCCATGACCGGGTGGGGCGAGGGCTGGTGGAAGAAGCACACCGGCTGGCTCGCGGCCTGGGTGCTGTACAAACCGGCGGCGGCCCTGATCATCTATTCGGCCACCTCCATGACGAAGGACACGAAGAACCTCGACCAGACCATCGCGGGCATGGGCATGCTCATCCTGTCGGTCTTCGCCCTGCCGGCCCTGCTGAAGCTGATCGTCCCCGCCACCGCGGCGCTCGGCAGCACGTCCGGCGGCACGGTCGCGCTCAACGCCGTGAACAACCTCGCCAGCGGTGCCGTCAGCATCGCCTCCGGCGGGGGCGGAGGCGGCGGGGGTGGTGGCGGCGGCGCGAGCGGCGGCTCGGGCCCGAAGGGCTCGCCGTCCGAGGGCGGCGCCGCCCCGGCTCCCGCCCCGTCGGCGGGCGGCGGCGGAGCCGGCGCGGCAGGCGGCTCCGGTGCCGGAGGTGCCGCGAGCGCCGCGGGCGGAGCGGCCGCCGGTGCCGCCACCGGTGGTGCGGCCGTGGCCGTGCAGGCCGCCGCCGTCGTCGCGCAGACCACCGTGGCCGCGGCCAGCGAGGTGGCCAACTCCCTGGACGACAACGACGGGATGAAGGGGCACAACCAGTGAACCGCCGGTGGTACCGAGGTAGTTGCTCAGTATTTACTCGGTAGGTCCGAGGTAGTTCTCGGTAGATCCAAGGTAGTTCTCGGTAGATCCGAGGTAGTTCTCGGTAGTCCCTCCGACGGGCGGCCGGGCCCGCCCCCCCGCCCCGGCCCCCCCCCCCCCCCCCCCCCCCCCCCCCCCCCCCCCCCCCCCCCCCCCCCCCCCCCCCCCGCGT
>NZ_JBICZA010000005.1:102089-158424 GCF_043201585.1 Streptomyces sp. NPDC048297 | reverse complement strand
AGATTTTTTGCGGGGGTGGGGGGTTGTTTGTTGTGGTTCTACCCTGGGTTTTGGGGGGTTCTCCGGGGGGGGGGGGGGTGGGGCCCCGCGGGGGGGGGGGGCCCCCCCCCCCGGCCCGGCCCCCCCGCCCCCGCCTCACCCGCACCCGCACCCCACCCACCTCACCTCACCTCACCTCACCTCACCTCACCCCCACGCTGAAGTCGGCAGACCGGAAGAAGGAAGAACCCCATGTCCTCCGACGCCATGACGCGTCCCACCTACGGGAACTGGCGACGCCCGCGCCGTCCCGGCCTCGGTCCTCTGGGGCTTCTCGGAACCGTCGTCGCCTTCGGCGGTCTCCTCGTGGCGCTGCTGGCGTCGCTGGTCTCCCTGGCGGCGGCCATCGTCGTCCTGGTCCCGACCGCCCTGTGCCTGGCCCCGCTGGCGCTGCGCACGGCGGACGGCCGCAACGTCTACCAGATCCTGGCCCTGCGCATCGGCTGGATGAAGCGCAAGGCGGACGGCTCGACCACCTACATCTCCGGCCCCCTGTCCCGGCGCCCCGGCGGCCGGTTCCAGCCGCCCGGACTGCTCGCCCGCACCAAGATGTACGAGGGCCGCGACGCGTACGACCGCCCGTTCGGCGTGATCCACCACCCGGGCCGCAACCTGTACACCCTGGTCCTGGCCTGCGAACCCGACGGCGGTTCCCTGGTCGATCCCCAGCAGGTCGACATCTGGGTGGCGTCCTGGGGCGACTGGCTGTCCCGGCTCGCCCACGAACCCGGGCTGCGCGGCGCCCAGGTCGTCGTCGAGACCGCGCCCGACACCGGCACCCGGCTCGCCGCCGAGGTCCTGCCCCGCATCTCCCCCGACGCGCCCGCCGCGGCCCGCGCCGTGATGGAGGAGGTCGTCGAGCGCTACCCGACCGCGTCCTCGGAGATGCACACGTACATCGCGCTCACCTACGGCCCCTCCGGCGGCCCCAAGCGGGAGATCGACGACGTCATCACCGACCTGTCCATGCGGCTTCCCGGGCTGCTGACCGGGCTGGTCGCGGCGGGCGGCGGATCGGCGTCCCCGCTGTCCGCCGAGCGCATCGCCGAGGTCGTACGGGTCGCCTTCGACCCGGCCGTGGCGCCCGACGTGCTCAGCGTGCGCGCGGAGCAGAACACCACCGGTGTGGAGTGGGTCGACGCGGGACCGGCCGCCGCCGTCGAGACCGTCACCGCGTACAAGCACGACTCGGGCGTCTCCCGCACCTGGATGCTGACCCTCGCGCCCCGCGGCACCGTCCGCTCCGGTGTGCTGCGCGGGCTGCTCGAACCGGCGCCCGGCACCCGCCGCAAGCGGGTCTCGCTCGTCTACCGGCCGATCGACCCGGCGACCTCCGCCCGGATCGTGGAGGCCGACCGCCGCGCCGCCCACTTCATGGCCTCGTCACGCGGCGGCCTGGTCCAGGCCCGCGCCAGCTCCGAGATCCGGGCGGCCGAGCAGACCGCGGCCGAGGAGGCGTCCGGCGCCGGTCTGGTCGAGTTCTCGATGATGGTGACGGTCACCGTCGACAACGAGCAGGAACTGCACGACGCGGCGATCACCGTCCGCAACCTCCAGGCGTCCTCGCGCATCCTGATGCGCCCGGCCGACCGCATGCAGGCGTCCGCGTTCAGCTGCACCCTCCCGGTCGGCATCCTGCCCTGGGAGCACACCCTCGTCCCGTACCAGATCAGGGAGGCCCTGTGAGCGGCAAGCAGCGTCCGCAGCGCCCGGCCGTGGCCCCGCCGAGGGGCTGGTACGGGCCGGGCGGCGGCCAGGTCGGCCATCTCGACCCGCCCACGATGTGGCGGGCGACCACCGTGCAGGCGTGCGGCCTGTGGCCGTTCGCGGCCGGTTCGGGCGCCCCGATGACGGGCGTGCCGCTCGGCCAGCACCTGCACACCGGTGCCACCGTGTGCGGCGACCCGATCTCCTGGTTCACCCGGGCCCGGTACATCTCCAACCCGTCCCTGTTCATGCTCGGCATGCCGGGCCTCGGCAAGTCGACGCTGATCAACCGGATCCTGATCGGCCTGTCGGCGACCGGCATCACGCCGCTGGTGCTCGGCGACCTGAAGCCCGACTACGCGGACACCGTGCGGGCCCTCGGCGGCCAGGTGATCTCCATCGGGCGCGGGGTCGGCGGCATCAACGTGCTCGACCCCGGCGCGATGGGTCAGGCCGCGGCGCGGATCGGCGGGGACGCCGGGCGGGTGCTGGCGGCGGAGGCGCACGGCCGTGTCCTCAACATGGTCGCCGCGCTGATCACGATCGTGCGCGGCCGGCCGATGGACGACCACGAGCAGTCGGTGCTCTCGGCCTGTCTGCACCATCTGACGGAGCGCACCGAGAAGGGCCGGGCGCCGCTGCTGCCCGACCTGCTGCGCGTGCTGGACGAAGGGCCCGACCGGGTGCGGGCCGTGACCCTGGACCGCGGTGACATGGCGCGCTACCGGGAGGCCGTCGACCCACTGCACCGCTCCCTCCTCGGTGTGCTGGACGGCCCCCTGGGCGACACGTTCGCCTCCGAGACGTCGACCAGGATCGACCCGGCCTCCCCCGCGGTGTGCGTGGACATCTCCCGCATCGGCGAGGCCGACACCCAGCTGACCGCCGCGGCGATGCTGGCCGCCTGGTCCGACGGCCTCGGCACGGTGTCCGCCGCGCACGCCCTCGCGGACGCCGGACTCGCCCCGCAGCGCTGGTTCTTCACTGTCCTGGACGAGCTGTGGCGCCCGCTGCGCGCCGCGTCCGGCATCGTCGAGCGGATCGACGCCCTGACCCGGCTCAACCGCTCCCTCGGCCTCGGCGACGCCAAGATCACGCACACGCTCAAGGACGCCGAGGCGCTCGGCAGCGAGGCCGACCGGGCGAAGGCGCGCGGTTTCGTGGAGCGCGCCGGCATGGTCGTGTGCGCCGGCCTGCCGCGCACCGAGATGCGGGAGCTGGGCGAGATCGTCGGCATGTCGGAGCGGGAGATCGAGCTGGTCTCGTCCTGGTCCTCGCCGCCCGGCTGGGCCAGCAGCGGAGGGCACGAGGAGCCGCCCGGCCGAGGGCGCTTCCTGATCAAGGTGGGTGGCCGTCCCGGCATCCCGATCAAGGTGTCCATCACCGACACGGAACGCAACCTGCACAACACCAACAACCGCTGGACGGGCAACGGACTGAACCTCGCGAAGCAGAGGGAGGGGTCGCCGCAATGAGTACACGCCCCGCGCGCAAGGGCCATTCCGCCGGGGACGATCTGCTGCCCTGGATCATCCCGGGCGTCGCCGTCCTCGTCGGCGGTGTGTTCGCCGGCGCCTGGCTCGGCGGCACGCTGGGCGCGGCGGCGGGCGGCGCGGGCTGGAACCCGCCGCCGTTCTCCCTGAAGACGCTGAGGACCCTGCTCCAGGACGGCCCCGGGGCCCTGTGGCCCAGCGCGTCGAGCGGCATGGTGACCGCCGGCATGGCCACGGTCTTCGGTGTGTTCGTCGCCCTGGTCGTCGTCCTGGTCATCCTGGTCCGGGGCCGTACGAACCGCACCGAGGGCCTCGCCGGGCGCAAGGAACTGGCCGGCATGCTGCCCAAGGGTGCCGCCGACCGGGCCCGCTCCCTGCGCCCGTCCCTGTCCAAGGCGGCCAGGCTGCAGCCGGACGAGACCGGCAACCTGCTCGGCAACCTCGAACCGAACGGCCCCGAGCTGCGCTCCAGTTACGAGGACGTGGAGCTGGACCTGATGGCCCCGCGCGCCGGCAAGTCCACCGGCATCGCCGTACCGCGCGTGCTGCGCGCCCAGGGCAGCGTGCTGCTGACCTCCAACAAGTCCGACGTCTACAGCGTGACCCGCGCCGAGCGCGAACGCACCGGCCAGGTCTGGGTGTTCGACCCGCAGGGCATCGCGCACAGCGAGCGCGCGATGTGGTGGGACATGCTCGCCGACGCCGCCACCATCGAGGGGGCCCGGCGGCTGGCCGGCCACTTCGTCGGCGCGGTCAACGACGACGCGTCCAAGCGGGACTTCTGGATCTCGGCGGCGCAGAACACCCTCACCGCCCTCTTCCACGCCGCCAACCGGGGCGGGCGGGGGATCGGCGAGGTGCTGGGCTGGCTCGCCGACCCTGCCGACCGCACCCCGGTCGACCTGCTGCGCGACGCGGCCATGCCGGCGCTCGCCGACCAGTTGCAGGGCACGGTCCAGGGCGCCGTCGAGACGCGCGACGGCATCTACGAGACGGCCCGCCAGTGCGTGGCCTGCCTCCTCGACCCGGCCATCGCCGCCTGGGTGACCCCGGATCCGCGGATGCCGCAGTTCCGGCCGGAGCGGCACGTCCTGACCAAGGACACGCTGTACCTGCTGTCCAAGGACGGCGGCGGTTCGGCGGCGGGCGTCATCGCGGCGGCGGCGGACTCGGTGCTGCGGGCGGGCGTCGTCGCCGCCGAGCGCATGGGCGGCCGTCTCGACCCGCCGATGACGGCGGTCCTCGACGAGGCCGCCAACGTCTGCCGCATCTCCGACCTGCCCGACCTCTACTCCCACCTCGGCTCGCGCGGCATCAACATCGTGACGCTGCTGCAGAGTTACCGGCAGGGCGTACGTGTCTGGGGCGAGCCAGGCATGGACGCCCTGTGGGGAGCGGCCACCATCAAGCTGCTGGGCGCCGGCCTTGACGACGCGGACTTCGTCGAGAAGGTCTCCCGGCTGGTGGGCGAGCACGACGTCTCCACGGTCAGCTACTCCAGGAGCAAGGACGGCCGCTCCCGCTCCACCTCCTACCGCCTGGAGCGCATCCTGCCCGCCGACCGCATCCGCGCCCTCCCCAAGGGCACCGCCCTCCTCCTGGCCACCGGCGTCAAGCCGGCCCTGGTCCGGCTGCGCCCCTGGTACGCCGAGCCCGGCGCCGACCGCATCCAGGCCGCCGCCCAGGCCGAGGTGAAGGCCATCACCGCCCGCGCCGCACAGAAAGCGTTCCGATGACCGAGTCCGCCCTGCCCCAGGAGCACTCCGACCGGCCGCCGTTCATCTTCTACATGGACGGCGACGAATACCTCGACGAGCTGCGCAACCTCACCACCTGGGTCTCGGACCTGCTGCTGCCCCTCTACGGCCGCGAGACCACCTCCCAGCAGCCCTGGTGCCCCCGCTGGTGGGAGCACCTGGAGGCGATCGCCCGGCTGCACGCCCTGTGGCTCGCCTGGCAGGAGTACACCGGCGCGGAGGCGGGCGCCTCGGGCCCCTCGGTGTGGCAGCGCGACCATCTCGGCCCGGCGCTGGCCGAACTGCGGTCGCCCTCGGGCCCGTTCGCCGGCTGCAAGGAGGGCAGCCACCGGGCGAAGACCGCCCCGGTCGTGGAACCGTACGACGGCCCGGTCGCCGGCGGCGACACGGGCACCGGCACCGGCACCGACTCCGACCATCCGGACCCGTACGAGGTCAGTCTCTGGTAGACCCGGGTCCGTACCCGGCCGGCCTCCGGTGGGCCCGGGTCCGTACGCAGTCAGCCTCCGATGGACGAGGACGTCATGAACGAGGAACACCGCACCAGCCCCTCCCTGCGCGCCTATCTCGGCCGGTACGCGGCCGGCGGGGTTTCGCGCGAGGAGATGCTCGCCACCGTGGCGAACTGGCCTTTCGAACCCGAGGACTTGGACCCGGGCCACCCCGAGCCCACCCATCAGGACAACACGATGTCCGTGGTCTCGGCCGCGCGTCTGCTCGGGCAGCTGACCCGGCAGGACGTGGAGGAGATCCAGCGCAGACTGGACCGCCGGACATGACCCCCGCCAGGCCGGAAGCCGCACTGAGCCCCGAGTACCAGGGGCTCTACCGCGAGCTGCAGCGGCGCATGGGTCCGGGCGGCGACCTCTCGCCGGGCGACCACGACACCTTCGGCCAATACCGGCGCGGCGTCCTGTGGGAGCCGGGGCGCGAACTGCTGCACGCCGCGATCCTGGAGGACTTCAGGCAGCGGCGCGCCGGCCTGCCCCGTGACGGTCACGCGGCCCTGCTGACCGCGGGGGCGCCCGGCGCCGGAAAGGGCGGCGCGCTGCGCGGGCTCGCCGAGTGGCAGGGCCGCGACGACGAACTGGGGCGCGCACTGGCCGGGGTGCACGGCATCGACGTACGCGACTACGTCGTCCTCGACCCGGACGAGTTCAAGGTCGCCCTGTTCGAGCACGGCGGCGGACCTGAACTGCCGCCCTCCGCCTATGAGTTGCCCGGAGGGCTGCGCCTGTCGCCGTCCGAGACGGCCTCGCTCACCCACCGCGAATCCGCCTATCTGCAGGGCGTGTTCGAGCAGTGGGCGCGCGCCGAGGGGTACAACCTGCTCTACGACGCCACCCTGCGCGACCAGCACTGGAACGTGAAGCTGCTCGGCGACCTGCGCGCCGACGGCTACGACAAGCGGGTCCTGCTGTCCGTCGAGGTACCGCTCGACCAGTGCCTCGCGCAGAACGCGGGCCGCTGGCAGCACGGAAGGGCCGCGTTCGACGCGGGGCGGGACTGGTACGGCGGCCGGATGGCTCCCGAGGGGCTGATCCAGGACCTGTACGCGCGCAGCACGACGGGCCGGGGTCACTCGATCGGCCGCGAGAACGCGGAGAAACTGGTCTCGGGCGGCCTGGCGACCGGCCTGATCACCTCGGACCGCGGCACCTTCCCGGCACGCGCGAGCACGCCCGGAACCGCCGCTCAGAGCTTCCAGCAGGGGGACGCCGTGGTGCGCATCGCGGCGGCGGGGCGGCTGCGGTCGCCGTCGGCCACGGGAACCGGGACAGGGACGGGCAAGGGAGTGGGCACGGGGACGGGGGCAGGGCCGGGTGCGTCGGCGGCGCGGACGACGACTCCCGGGGCCAAGGCTCCGGTCGTACCGCCCCCGTCGGCCGGGAAACCCCGGACGCGATGAGGCGGTTGACGGGACGGTTACCGCTGCGGAGGGCTGAAGTGGTCGATGCCGTCGAGGATGCGCCGGTCGCGCTCCAGGCGGTCCAGCAGCCTGGCGCGCTCGAAGCGGCTCGGGTTCTTCCGGTACGTCTCACGGCCCCGGTCCGAGGTGATCAGTTCCTCGGGGATCCGGTCGGCGCCGGCGGGGAGGAACTTGGCGACCTCCTCCAGCGCGGCGAAGGCGTAGGCGGCCGTCGCACGGTGCCGGCCCTGCTCGGCGGGCGGGGTGTTGAGCAGGCGGATGCCCGCGTCCGTCCCCACCTCGTCACTGACCCACATGAACTCGCCCGGGTCGATGATCCGCGAGGGCTCGGGGCCGCCGAACGCCGGTGGCGCCGGGGGAAGTTCGTCGGCCATCCGGAACTCGAAGCGGCGCGGACGCCCGCACTGCCCGCACACGCCCTCGAACACGGCGACCATCACACCGTCGCGCTGCTCCAGACGGTGCGCGCGCTCGAAGTTCCCGGCCCCGCAGTCGCAGGTGTGCAGGTCCATGTAGAGGTGCGCTTCTTGCATCGAGCGGGCGGTCAACATGGAAGGATCCTACGTGCTGTACGGCACGCGGAGGGGGAGAGCACCAGTGGAACAGGACCCGAATGACCGCGGGACCGACCGGTCCCGGCCCGGCCTGCCTCAGGAACCGGACGTGATCACCGCGACCGATGTCGCGGGCAGCCGCTTCACCGCTATGTCCGCCGCGTCCGCCTCGTCCACAGCGTCCGCCGCGGGCACCGACCAGGCCGCGATCGTCGCGCAGGCCGAGAACACCCTGCCCATGGTCGTGCAGAGCCTGTACGGGGACCGGCTGCGCTCGATCGAGCAACCGGACGGCGACGACCGCCGGTTCGTGCTGACCGACGACCGGGGCGCCACCCTGACCGTGACACTGGACGCGGTGCCGCTGCCGTCGGGGGTGATCGCCCGGACGTACGTCAACACGACGTCGGACAACCACGTCGTGCAGCTGTCCGACCGTATGGACCCGCAGCAGGTCGGCCGGGCCCTGAGCCACGAGGTCGGCGAGATGCTGGCCGTGCGCGACCGCGCGGCCTCGGGTGCCGAACGGGTCCGCGGGGACGCCCTGACGCGCGGCCCCCTGACGTCCGACCGGTTCGCCCTCTCCGAGGAGGACCGGGGGCGGGTGGGCGAGCTGAACTACCTGGCCGCCCGCATGCACGACGCGAGCCTCGGGCTGTCCCAGCGCACGGAGGCGCGCAACGAGTTCTCCGCCCTCCTCGACCACACGGGCCTGCGTCCGCTGTCCCCGGCCCAGAACGCCCCGGCGCACACCCTGGAGCTGCACAGCGCGGAACTCCGGCTCCGTCTCGCCGACCAGCACCTGACCCCCCTGGCCATGGACGCCGTGGGACAACTCGCGCGGCCCGTCGAGCAGTTGTCCGCGTCCGACGCCCGCGCCCTCCAGGGCTTCCGCACGCGCGCCGCGCAGGCGCAGCCGGCCGTCCAGCCGGGGCTGGGCGCGCAGGGCGCCCACCTCATGCCGGGCCTGCGCCCGGACGGCTCCCCCATCCCCCGGGCGGAGCTGGCCGCCGCCGCGGCCCAGGCCGCCGAGGCGCGCACCGCGGCGAGCCGGACCACGGTGGAGCAGCTGCGCGCGGAGGCCACGGCGACGGGGCAGTGGCCGTCCCGCAAGATCGTCATCGGCGGTGGCGCCAGCCTCGTCGGACGCGATCCGGACGCCCTCCTCGTCGACGCGCGGGGCCGCTGGCACCTGGACCCCGGCGAGGGCATCGTGCAGTCCGCCGACCAGGTGCGTGACATGCGGCTGACCGGCCTGGGGGACGCCCATCAGTTCGGGGACGCCACCAGCAGGGTTCCGCGCGACGCGGTGCGGCTGTGGGAGGACACGCTCGCCGTGCGCGGCCCGGTGGTCGACGGACAGGCCCGTCTGATCGCCGCCGAGGACGGTCAGCTGTACGCCCAGATACGTCCCAACGGGTCCCCGGCCGACGGCACGCAGGACCTGTACGTCAGGGTCGAGGGCGCGCCGACCATCGCCACCGGTCTGCCGCCGGAGATGGTGCCGGGTGTCGACCGGGGTGTGCAGAACCTGCGCGAGGCCGTCGACGCCCTCGGCGAGCGGCTGGAGGCCGACGATCCGGTGCTCCCGCGCCTCGCCGGCGCCACCACCGCCCAGGAGACGCTTCAAGCGCTCCAGGACGGGGGGCGGCTGGACTCCCTGCGGGCCGACCCCGAGGCGCGCGGTGCCCTGCAGACGCTCGACGCCACGGCCCAGTGGGAGCAGGCGAGGGCACAGGCGCCGGGCCGGATCTTCATCGGTGACGAGATCGCCGAGAACCGCTTCGACCCGCATGCCGAGGGCGCCCCCAAGACGTGGGTCGTCGCGGGCGCGGGCGGCACCGGTGTGGCCAATGCCGAGATCATCCTGGAGGCCGACCCGGCGGCCCGGGTGACGATCATCGGCCCGAACCTGCCGCCGGCTCTGGAGAACCAGGTCCAGTTCACCGCGATGCGCGAGCGCTTCGCCACCGAGTACGGCGGTGACGGCCGGCTCACCATCGCCATCGACCGCGGCAACCGCGTCGGCGCCGTCGAGATGGTCGACGGGCCGGACGGCCGGCCGCGGTTCCGCGCGGCCGGCGCGGAGGCGGAGGGGTACGTCGGCTGCCTCGGCCGTACCTCGCCCCTGCCCCAGGCGGTGCAGGAGCTGGGCGACCGGACCAGGGCCGCGGGCGGCCAGGTCCGGGGGGACCTCATGTTCGACCAGGACCGCCAGTACCTGGGGTACGGGCTCACGTTCGAGTCGGGCGGGCAGCGGGTCCGGGTCGAGGTGACCGGCGCGGCCTCCCGGACCCTGCCCCGTGACGTGTTCCCGCCCGACACGCAGCGGGCGCTCGCGGCGATGAACGGGCGGCTGGTGCCTGCCCAGACCGGCAACGCGGCCCCGGGCTTCGCCCCGACCGCCTGGCAGGCCTCCCAGCTCGCGACGGCCCGCGCCCAGGGGAGCGTGCAGCTGCACGGCACGGTGCCCGAGGGCTGGCTCAGGCCCACCGCGGTCACCCCCTCCACGGCACCGGCGGGCGGACCCGGCGGCCCCGGCGCCACCCGGTCGACGAACCCGCTGGGCGGCGCCGCCGCCATCCGCTCCTCCCGCGGCCCGTCCGTTCCGGGCCCTCGCCCCGGCCAGTCCCCCGCGACCTCCTCCACGCCGCAGACGGCCCGCATCCCCCGCCCGCCGCAGCCCGGGAACGGCGGGCGCGGCGCGGGAAGGTGACGATGACCGTCCGGAAGAGGACCCGAAGGTGACCATCCGGCACACGGACCGAAGGTGACCGTCCGGAAGAGGGCCCGCCGGCAGGAGTCCGGCGCGGCCCCGCACGCCCATCACGCATCACGACCCACTCGGAGGGATCAGCACGTGCACAGCAAGCGGATGACCATGGCGACGACAGCACTGGTCGGGGCGCTGCTCGCCGGATGCGGATCGGGCGGCGGCGACGGCGGCGGTTCGGGATCCGGCGGCAGCGGGCATCAGGGCTCCGGTACGGGCGCCTCGGCCGTGAAGCTCGCCGTGCCCGCCGCGTACGACGGCGCCAAGGGCTGGGACCAGGAGATCGACTGGGTGCCCGAGGACGCCGCCACGGCTCCGGTGGCGACGGACGGCGAGACGGTCGCCTCCATCGTCCGGTCCGGCTCCGGGTACGCGGTCCAGGCCCGTGACGGCGCGACGGGCAAGGTGCGGTGGACGAGTGCGTCGTACCGGACGCCGGCCGTGGAGGACCCGGAGGCCCGCTGGGCCATGAACACGCCGGGGCTGACCGCGGTTCGGCAGGGCGGCCGCACCTACTTCGCCGCCTGGGCGGTCGGCGCGCCGGACGACGCCCTGAGCACGACCAAGGAGGTCACCCAGGTCACCATCTACCCGGCGGACGCCTCCGGCAGCTCCGTCAAGCCGCTGCACCAGCTGTCCGTGCCCGACGACCACCTGCGCTCGGGCTACGTCGACGTCCGGGACAGCGGGAACGGGCTGCTGGTCCGGTGGGAGTCCGCCGGCGAGCAGAGCGTGGCCGTCGACGCGGCGACCGGCTCGGTCACGCGGTACGACGGGGACACTCCCCCGCTCCCCGGCTGCGCCGACTGCACGGTCGACGCCGTCACCCCGAAGGGCCCCGTCGTGTCGGGCAAGCCCGACGGCCCGTCCGTGCCCGGCGGCTGGACCGGGAAGGGCGTCGCGCCGAAGGGCGTGGCGGGTGACGCGGGCGGCACGGTCGAGGGCGTCCGCGGCGGCGTGCTCGTCGCCGACTGGCAGCAGGCCGACGACACCGACGACTCCAAGCCCCGCATCTGGTCCGCGCACGATCTGAACAGCGGCCGGCTGCTGGCGAGCACGACGTGCGACAGCGACCCGAACGACCACACGCACCGGGCCGTGGCGTCACCGAACGGCACCTACCTGGCCTACGGGCCGATCGTCTTCGACGTCAAGAAGGGCACGGCCCAGTGCCTGGCAGGCGACGACAGCCGCCGCGCCGTCGAGATCCTCGCCCTCGCCGACGACGGCACCGCCTACGGGACGACCGACGACGACTCCGCCGGCAAGCCCGTCATCGAGGTGCCGGCGGGCTCGAACACCCCGAAGGCCCTGACCGCGGGCACCCTGGCCCCCCTGGCGACGCTGACCGGCGCGGCCGTGTTCACCCAGCGGGAGAACGGCAGGGGGCTGCGCCTCTCGGTGCGGATGAAGCGGTGAGGGTTGAGGGCTGAGCGCTGAGCGCTGAGGGCTGAGGGCTGAGGGCTGAGGGCGCCGGGCCGAACCGTCGGTCCCGGCCGGCCTGATCCAAACGACACTCCCTAGGCGCTGATGTCCTTCGCCGTGAACCTCGCCCACGCCGCCGAACCGAACACCGCCGCGTACAGCGCCTGCAGGCCGAGGTTCTTCACCAGGTCGTCCCAGTAGACCGGGGCACGCATCAGGTCGGCGAAGGACAGCCAGTAGTGGGAGAAGAAGTACGGCTGGAGCGCGTGCAGTTGCGGGATCTGGTCGAGGATCTGGACGGTGATCAGCAGGCCGATGGTGGTCGCCATCGCCGCGATGCCGCTGTTGGTCAGGGTCGACACGAACAGGCCGAGAGCGGCGATGCCGAGCAGTGAGGCGGCCACGACCAGGGCGATCAGCAGGGCCCGGCCCAGCCCCTCGGCGAAGCTGATCCGGGTGCCGGAGATGGTGGTGAGGTCGCCGAGCGGGAACAGCAGCGCCCCGACGAGCAGTGCGGAGCCGGCCACGACGAGCGTGGCCAGCACGCAGAACGCCATCACCGTCGTGTACTTGGTGAGCAGCAGCCGGGTACGGCCGGCGGGGGCGACCAGCAGATAGCGCAGGGTGCCGGAACTCGCCTCGCCCGCTATCGCGTCACCGGCGACGACACCGACCGCCATCGGCAGGAAGAACGGCAGGGTGGCGGCGAGCGCCGTGAATACCAGGAACAGCCCGTTGTTGGTGATCTGCGCGATGAAGGCGGGGCCCTCGCCGCCGCCCCCGCCGGCCGTCGAACCGTCCCCTGTCTCGATCTTGACCGCGATCCCGACCAGCACCGGCACCGCCGCCAGCACCCCGAGCAGTGCGAGGGTGCGCCAGCGGCGGACGGTGATGACGAGTTCGCTGCGCAGCAGCCCGAAGGTCCACAGCGGATTCGGCCGGGCCCGGCCGGGTGCGGGTGCGGGTGCGGCCGGTGCCTGACGCGTCTCAGCCCGCGACATCGAAGCCCTCCCCTGTCAGTGCCACGAACGCGTCCTCCAGGGAGGCCCGTTCGAGCGTGAAGCCCCGCACCCGGACGCCCGCGCCGACCAGCGCCGCGTTCACCTCGGCGAGGTCCTGGGCGGGCGGCTCGGCACTGACCCGGTCGCCGTCCACGGTGACGTCCGCGACGCCCTGTTCCTTCAGCACGCGGGCCGCCTCACCCGCGTCCGGAGTGGTCACGACCAGACGGCCGCGCGCCCCGGCGGCCAGGTCGGCCACCGGGCCCTGGGTGACGAGCCGGCCCTGTGTCATCACCGCCACGTGCGTGCACACCTGCTCGATCTCGTCGAGGAGGTGCGAGGACAGGAAGACGGTCGTGCCATCGGACGCCAGTTCGCGGACGAGGGTACGGATCTCCCGCATGCCCTGCGGGTCGAGCCCGTTGGTGGGCTCGTCCAGCACGAGCAGCCGGCGCGGCCGGAGCAGCGCGGCGGCCAGACCGAGGCGCTGTTTCATGCCGAGCGAGTACGCCCTCGCCTTCTTGCCCGCCGCCGCCGCGAGGCCCACCCGGTCCAGTGCGGCGGCGACCCGGGCGCGCCGGGTGCGGGGGTCGGCGGTCGGGTCGGCGCAGTCGTAGCGCAGCAGGTTGTCCCGGCCGGAGAGGAAGCCGTACAGGGCCGGGCCCTCGATGAGGGCGCCGACCTCGGGGAGGACCTGCCGGGCCGCCCGGGGCATGGGGCGGCCCAGGACCCGGGCCGTGCCCGCGGTGGGCTCGATCAGGCCCATCAGCATGCGGATGGTGGTGGTCTTTCCGGAGCCGTTCGGGCCGAGGAAGCCGAAGACGCTGCCCGCCGGGACGGTCAGGTCGAGACCGTCGACGGCGAGCTGTCCGCCGCGGTAGCGCTTGGTGAGGCCGTGCGTGGCGATGACACTCGCCGCGTCGTCCCACGGGCCGCCCTGCTGTGTGGCGGACGGTTCACCCTGCTGCGCGGCGGACGGTTCGTCCATCGGCTCCCCTTCGACTCGTCGTGGTCCGGACGGTAAGGACCTGGCGGCCCCGGAAGGGTCACTTCCCTTCGTTCGCCGCCTTCACCAGCGCGTCCTTGGTCACCGCGCCGACGTACACCTTGCCGTCGTCGGTGATCAGAGCGTTGACCAGGCGGGTGGAGAAGACCGTGCCCTTGCCGAACTTGCCGGACACGTGGTCGCCGAGCGAGCCGAGGAAGCCGCCGAGGTCACCGCCCGGGGAGCCGGACGGGCCCGAGGTGCCGGACGGCAGGCCGCCCTTGGCGCCGGTGTCGAAGGTGGCTATGGCCGTCCAGCCCTTGCCGATGACCTTGCCGCCCTCCCCGCCGCGGCCGAAGCCCCCACCGGGACCCGAGCCGGGCTTCGTACCGTGCTGCGAACCGGGTTTCATGCCGTGCTGCGAACCAGGCTTCGTGCCGTGCTCCGGTGCGTGCTCCCCGGCCTTCGACCCGTCCTTCGACCCGTCCTTCTGCTGCTCGGTGACCTTCGCGCCCTTGGGCGGGGTGAAGGCGAAGGTGGAGGCGGCCGGGCGGGCGAAGGAGACCTGCGTGAAGCCCGCGTCGAGCACGGCGGCGCCGCCGCTCCTCGGGGTCAGCGTGAACTTCAGCGGCATCCCGGTCCTCGCGTCCACCGCGATGTTGATCGCGCCGACCGTGGTGCCGGACTGCTTGGGCTTGATCTGCAGCTTGTAGGCGTCGCGCCCGGCGACCTGGGCGGTGCCGTCGACCGTCACGGACGTGGTGTCGTCGACCGCCTTCAGGGCCTCGTCGGCGAAGTCCTTGGGCGTGGCCGGCGGCTCCTCGGCGCGGTCCTTCCCGCCGGATTCGCCGGCGGTGCCGTGGAAGACCTCGTTGCTCTTGCTGTCGTAGCCCCACACGTCCTTGCCGTTGTGGATCAGGCTGTACTCGGCGCCGCTCTCCAGCAGGGAGAGCTTCTGCCGGTCGGGGCCGTCGGCGGCCACGCGCAGGGTGTGCGTGCCGGTGACCAGCTCGGTGAGCTTGGCCTTCGGGTCCGCGGACGAGCCGCCCCGGCCGCCCTGGGCCGCACCGGACACGAGGCTGCTCTCCAGGCCGCCGAGGTCCGGCAGGCCGAGGTCGGTGCTGACCTTCACCGTGCCGGACAGTTCCTGGACGTCCGACGCGGCGATCTTCTGGATGAGCTGCTGTGCGGTGATCTTGGGCAGGTTGGGGTCACCGGAGTCGGCGAGCGCCGGGACCAGCCCGATCGTGGCCGCCGCCACCCCCATCACCGCGACCGGGACGACGTACCGGGCCGCCTTGCGGCGTCCGGAGCGCAGATCCTCGTCCGGCGCGGCGCCCGTCGCGTCGTCGGTTTCGTACGGTGCCATGTGTGCGTTACCTCCGTCGTCGGCGGCGGCTGTCCTCACGCTGGTCCACCTGAGCCGCCATTCTCACCCGAATCGGTGAGGAGTGGGATGTCCGTGGTTTCCATCAGACCAAATCCGCCGTGCGAAGGCGTCAGACCACGGAGCCAAGTCCGCGTACGCCTGGGGTATGACGCACGAGGGGCGGCGCCTCCCCGATCCGTAGGGGTCGTGGGGGAGGCGCCGCCCTCGTGGTGTGCGGCGGGGCGGCGGCCGGGGCTCGGGAGAGACGGCCGGCCGGGCGGTGAGCGGTGCGCAGGGGCTGTCCGCCCCGGGCCGCAGAGGCCCGCAGAGGCTGTCCGCGCGGCCTCGGAGGCTCTCCCCGCAGGGAGCAGCCCGCCCTGTGCCCGCCCTGAGCCGTAGGGGCTGTCCGCAGGGGCACTCCGCCCCGGGCCCCGTAGGGGCTCGCCAGGTCCTAGCCGGCGCGGTGCACCACGGCGTCGCAGAGCTGGGTCAGCGCCGACTTGGCGTAGCCCTCGGGCAGCGGGGAGAGCGCGGCGCGCGCCTCCTCGGCGTACCGGACGGTGTCCCGGCGGGCCTGCTCCAGCGCGGGGTGGCAGCGCAGGCTCTCCAGCGCACGCGCGTGCAGGGTGTCGTCGCTGAGGTCGGAGTCGAGCAGCTCACACAGGGCGACGTCCTCGGCGAGGCCCAGCCGGGCGGTCCGCTCGCGCAGCCGCAGCACGGGCAGGGTGGGGATGCCCTCACGCAGGTCGGTGCCCGGGGTCTTGCCGGACTCGTGGGAGTCGGAGGCGATGTCCAGGACGTCGTCCGCGAGCTGGAAGGCGACACCGAGGCGCTCGCCGTACTGGGTGAGCACGTCGATCACCGTCTCGTCGGCGCCGGACATCATCGCGCCGAACCGGCAGGACACCGCGACCAGGGAGCCCGTCTTGCCGCCCAGCACGTCCAGGTAGTGCTCGACCGGGTCGCGGCCGTCCTGGGGACCGGCGGTCTCCAGGATCTGCCCGGTGACCAGCCGCTCGAACGCGAGGGCCTGGACACGGACCGCCTCGGGGCCGAGGTCCGCGAGTATCTGGGAGGCGCGGGCGAAGAGGAAGTCGCCGGTGAGGACCGCGACGGAGTTGCCCCAGCGGGTGTTGGCGCTGTCCACACCACGTCGTACGGCCGCCTCGTCCATGACGTCGTCGTGGTACAGCGTGGCCAGGTGGGTCAGCTCCACGACCACGGCCGACGGCACGACGCGCGGCGCGTAGGGGTCGCCGAACTGGGCGGCGAGCATCACGAGCAGCGGCCGGAACCGCTTCCCGCCGGCCCGTACCAGGTGTTGCGCGGCCCCCGTGATGAACGGGACCTCGCTCTTGGTGGCCTCGAGCAAGCCTTCCTCGACAGCCGCCAATCCGGCCTGGACATCGGCTTCCAGAGCCTGGTCCCGCACGCTCAGCCCGAACGGCCCGACGACGGTCACGAGGGGTCTCCTGTCTGCTGGTGTCTGCTGGCGATTACACGGTTTGTCGATAGGTCGCTGCCATCACTCAAGTCAGCGTATCCGGTCCTCTTTCGATCACCGATAGCACCCACCGGTCCACCCCGGGCGGTATCGGGATCATGACCGTTATGTTTTTGATCACCCAATAAGAATGGACATTTATTGACTTAACGGGACGATGCACCCCGCCGTCGAACGCCACGCCGACCGTGCGCGCGTTCGACGCCCCTGAGTACGACTCCGGGGACCGCCAGGTGACAAGTCGGAGACGATCCGGAGGCGACCCGGAGACGATCCGGAGAGGACCGGGAGGCAACCAGGAGGCCGTCTCCCCCCTCTTCAACGAGGGGCGCCTCCCCAGAGGTTCCGGGCCCGGGTGGACCGACACCCCCTAATGGCCGCATTAAGAGCGAATCCAGCCAATCCCCCATGTCCGCTTTTGCGCATTTTGCCGTTTCGTGAATTGGGTCACTCGCACCCCTCGGCGACCCCGCCCGCCCGATCGCCCCTTTCGCCTTGCCCTGCCGGGCAGTTGAGGATTGGCGATCGCAAAGGATCAAGTGCCCCAAAAGCCGCAGAACAAGGTCAACTAGCACTTCAGGTGAATCCACCCCTTGTTCCGGACATGTGCTCTCGCATACGTTCCGGGCCGTCAGACGGACGCCGAATCCTGCCGCGTCTGACACCACCCACTCGACGAACTCATTCGTACGGCAGGAGCGGGGGACCCAGGTAAGTCGCCGGACCGGTCGGCACATGTCGCACCGGAACGGCTAGGGGTGAAGTCGCACCACCTCCAGCGCCCGACGGGCCTGGCGGCGCGGCCGGGCACCTCCCCGCCCGAACCCGACAGCTCACCCCGCAGGCGACGGAGAGGAATACGACATGCCCGCTGCCGCTCAGCCCCGCCGCACCCGCTCGCCCCGCCTCTTCCGCACGCTCGCCGTCGCCGGGACCGGCGCGGCCCTGCTCGCCCTTCCGATCGTCGGCGCCACCAGCGCCTCGGCCGCGGGCACGACCGGCTCCACGCCCTCCACCACGCTCGCCGGGTACCCCAACAACCTGGACGGCTGGATCCGCGAGTCGCTCGCGATCATGGGCGAGAAGAAGATCCCGGGCACGTACAACGGCATCTACCGCAACATCATCCGTGAGTCGTCGGGCAACCCGAAGGCCATCAACCTCTGGGACTCCAACGCCGCCAAGGGCATCCCGTCCAAGGGCCTGCTCCAGGTCATCGACCCGACCTTCAACACGTACCACGTGGCGGGCACGGCCTTCGACCCGTACGACCCGGTCGCGAACATCACGGCCGCCTGCAACTACGCGGCCGCGCGCTACGGGTCGATCGACAACGTCTTCGGCGCCTACTGATCCACCGGCCCCACCCACAGGCCTGACCCCCACGGGCCTGACCCGCGGGCCTGCCCCCCACAGGCCCCGCCCCCGCAGGCCTGACCCCCACAGGCCTGATCCGGCCGGCTGACCCATCCGGCGGGGGGCCCTGACGAGCCCCTGGTCAGCCGGCCGGAAACAGTCTTTCGAGGACGACGGCGACACCGTCGTCCTCGTTCGACGTCGTGACCTCGTCGGCGACGGCCTTGAGTTCCGGATGGGCGCCGGCCATGGCGACACCGTGGGCGGCCCAGTCGAACATGGGGATGTCGTTGGGCATGTCGCCGAAGGCGAGGGCCTGTTCGGCACGGACCCCGAGATGCCCGGCGGCCAGCGCGAGCCCCGTCGCCTTGGTGACACCGCACGGCTGGAGCTCCACGGTCCCCGGCCCCGACATCGTGACCGTCGCGAGCGAGCCCACCGCCGCGCGCGCGACCGACGCCAACTCGTCGTCGGACAGCTCGGGATGGCGCAGCAGCACCTTGCTGATGGGCTGGCACCACAGGTCGTCGCGCCGGCCGACCCGCACGGCGGGCAGGGTCGGGTGCGGCATCCGGTACCCGGGCTCGATCAGCGTGAGCCCGTCCACCCCGTCCTGGTCGACGGCCGCGTACACCTGGCCCACCTCGGCCTCGATCTTGCCGAGCGCGACCTCCGCCAGCTCCCGGTCCAGCCTGACCGACCACAGCAGCCGGCCGGCCCCGGCGTCGTAGACCTGCGCGCCCTGCCCGCACACCGCGAGCCCGGTGCCGCCGAGGGTGTCGAGCAGCGGCCGTACCCGAGGGGCCGGGCGCCCCGTCACCACCAGATGACGCGCACCAGCGCGCGCCGCCCGCGCGAGCGCGGCGCGCGAACGGTCGGAGACGGTGTCGTCGCCGCGCAGCAGCGTCCCGTCCAGGTCGGTGGCGATCAATGTGTATACGGGAGGTGCGGCCATGCCCAGAGAATACGGACCGCGCACCCCTCGACTCACCCCGCGCTTCCCGCACTTGTGCGCTGCCCTGCCCCGTGCGACACCGCCGGGGCGCCCCCGGAGGCACTGCCCAAGAAGCGCACCTCGGCCGTAACGTGTGGCGCGACCACATGGAACACAGCGCCATGCACGGCCAGGATGAGAGCGAGGCAGTACCCCATGCCCCCCTTCGACGTCCCCGAGGGCGACCCCTTCGGTCCGCACAATCTTCCCTATGGTGTGTTCTCGCCCGCCGGCGGCGCGGAGCGCAGGGTCGGCGTCCGGCTCGGTGACCACGTCCTCGACGCGGGCGCCGCAGCCGCCGCGCTCGGCTCCCCGTACGTCTCCCTGCTCGCCCGGCCCGGCCTGGACGCGCTGCTGGCGGCCGGGCGCACCGCCTGGTCGGACGTGCGGCGCGCGCTGACGGCGTGGGTGACGGTGCCCTCCCACCGCTCCGCGATCGAGCCGCTGTTCCACCCCTTGTCGTCGGTGACCCTGCACCTGCCCTTCGAGGTGGCCGACTACGTCGACTTCTACGCCTCCGAGAACCACGCCCGCAACGTCGGCCAGATCTTCCGCCCGGACGCCGAGGACTCCCTGACCCCCAACTGGAAGCACCTGCCGATCGGTTACCACGGCCGCTCCGGCACCGTCGTGGTCTCGGGCACGGACGTCGTACGGCCGTCCGGGCAGCGCAAGGGCCCCGGCGACCCGGCCCCCGTCTTCGGCCCCTCCGTCCGGCTCGACATCGAGGCGGAGGTCGGCTTCGTGGTCGGCGCGCCCTCCGCACCGGGCCGCCCGGTCGCACTCGGCGACTTCCGCGAGCACGTCTTCGGTCTCTGCCTGCTGAACGACTGGTCGGCGCGGGACATCCAGGCCTGGGAGTACGTCCCCCTCGGACCGTTCCTCGGCAAGTCCTTCGCGACCTCGGTGTCGGCGTGGATCACCCCGCTGGAGGCGCTGGACAGCGCGCGCGTGGCACCGCCCGAGCGCACGCACCCGCTGCTGCCCTACCTGGACGACGCGGCCCCCGGGATCGAGCCCGGCGGCTACGACCTGCGGATCTCCGTCGCCGTCAACGGCCAGGTGGTGTCCGAGCCGCCGTTCTCCACCATGTACTGGACCGCCGCCCAGCAGCTCGCCCACATGACCGTCAACGGGGCCTCGCTGCGCACCGGTGACCTGTACGGCTCGGGCACGGTCAGCGGCCCGGCGCACCACCAGCGCGGCTCCCTGCTGGAGCTGACCTGGAACGGCCGCGACCCGCTCGAACTCCCCGACGGCAAGCGCGCGTTCCTGGAGGACGGCGATGTCGTGACGATGACGGCGTGGGCGCCCGGCGAGGACGGGAGCCGGGTCGGCCTGGGCGAGGTCAGCGGGCGCGTCGTGTCGGGCTGAGCCAGCAACCACCGGGCGCGACGCGATCGGAGCCGGACACCTGACGCGTGGCCGTGTCCCCGTCATACTGGCGGGGACACGCACCACGCGACGCGCCCTCGGCGTGTCACCCCGCACCACCTGCCCCGCCCCCTCTCCGACCAGGAACCGGAGCCCCGGCATGGCCATCTGCCTGCTCCTGCTGACCGTCGTCGGCCTGACAGCCGCCGTACCGGTGCCGCGCGCGCTGACCCGGGCCGTGTGGCCCGAGCGGGAACCCGTGGTCGCCCTGTGGGTGTGGCAGTGCCTCGTCGTCACGGTCCTGCTGTGCTGTCTGACCGCGCTGGTGCTGGGCACGGCGGCCGTCTTCCACACCGTCCGCGACCGGGTGTTCGCGCCCGCGCCGCCCGCGGTCACCGCCGCGTACGACCTGTCCACCGCTCCGGTGTGGGCCACCGCCCTCACCGTGCTGCTGGCCTGCGGGGCCGCCTGGACGACCGCGATGCTCGCCCGGGAGCTGACCGAGATGCGCCGCCACCGCGGCCAGGCCCGCGCCCAGCTGCGCGAACGCGCCCCCGACCTGCCCGCGGGGCTGCCCGCGACGCGGGGGCCGATGCTGGTGCTGGAGGACGAGTACCCGGACGCCTGGTGGATGCCCGGCCACCCGCCCCAGCTGGTCGTGACCACGGGGGCGCTGCAGCGCCTGACCGACCACCAGCTGGACGCGGTCCTCACCCACGAGCGCGGCCACGCCCGCGCCCACCACGACTGGCTGCTCCACCTGTCCACCGCCCTCGCCACCGGTTTCCCGCGTGTCCCGCTCTTCGCCCACTTCTGCGACCAGACGCACCGACTGGTCGAGCTGGCCGCCGACGACACCGCCTCCCGGCGCTGCGGCCACCTCACCACCGCCCTCGCCCTGATCGAGCTGAACCAGCACCGGGGTGTCCTGTCCTGCGCCTCCAGCAACCGTCTCCTCGGCGAGCGCGTCGACCGCCTTCTGGAGCCGCCGCCGCGGCTGCTGCGCAGGCACCGGGCGCTGACGACGACGGTGGCGGCGCTGGTGCCGCTGCTGCCGCTGCTCATCACCTTCGCCCCGGGACTGACGGCACTGTCCTGAGGCGCCGGTTCCGGCCGGCCCCGAGCCGCTCGGACCGGCCGCTCGGACCGGTCAGCCCCGAGCCGCTCCGACTGGTCGGCCCCGGGCCCCTATATCCAGTCCTCCGGCTCCGGTTCCGGCTCGTCCGCGGGCCAGTCGTCCGCGGGTGACTCGCCGGGTGCGGGCGGCTCACCGACGGAGCCGGCGGCACCGGCGACTGATGCTGAGCCGGCGGCACCGTCCAGGGTGGCCAGTACCGCGAGGACCTCCTCGCCGTACGTCGCCAGCTTCTTCTCGCCGACCCCGCTGACCGTGGCCAGCTCGCGCACCGAGCCCGGCATGCGGGAGACGATCGCGCGCAGGGTCGCGTCGTTGAAGATGATGTACGGCGGGACGCCCTGTTCCCGGGCCTGCCCGGTGCGCCAGACGCGCAGCGCCTCGAAGGCGGGGAGCAGCTCCTCGGGCAGCTCGACAACGGCGGCCTTGGCCTTGCCGCCGCCACGGCCGGAACCCGCGCCGGAACCAGAACCGGAACCGGACCGGGAGACGGACGGCTTCTTCGGTTCCTTGCGCAGCGGCACCTCCCGCTCTCTGCGCAGCACCTCGCCGCTCGTCCCGGTCAGCACGAGCGTGCCGTACTCCCCCTCGACCGCCAGTAGCCCCTGGGCCAGCAGCTGCCGGACGACGCCCCGCCACTCGCCCTCGGAGAGGTCCTGGCCGATGCCGAACACGGACAGCTGGTCGTGGTCGAACTGGATCACCTTGGCGGTGCGCTTGCCGAGCAGGATGTCGACGATCTGCAGGGCGCCGAACTTCTGCCCGCGCTCGCGCTGCAGCCGCACCACCGTCGACAGCACCTTCTGCGCGGCCACCGTGCCGTCCCAGGTCTCCGGCGGGGTCAGGCAGGTGTCGCAGTTGCCGCAGCCCGAGGTCCCCGGTTCCTGGCCGAAGTAGGCGAGCAGCCGGCCGCGTCGGCAGCCGGCGGTCTCGCACAGGGCGAGCATCGCGTCGAGGTGGGAGGCCGCCCGGCGGCGGAACGCCTCGTCGCCCTCGCCGAGCTGGATCAGCTTGCGCTGCTGCACGACGTCGTTGAGGCCGTAGGCCATCCAGGCGGTGGAGGCGAGGCCGTCGCGGCCCGCGCGGCCGGTCTCCTGGTAGTAGCCCTCGATCGACTTGGGCAGGTCGAGGTGGGCGACGAAACGGACGTCCGGCTTGTCGATGCCCATGCCGAACGCGATGGTCGCGACCACGACCAGGCCGTCCTCGCGCAGGAACCGGGACTGGTGGGCCGCGCGCGTGCCCGCGTCCAGGCCCGCGTGGTAGGGCACCGCCTCGACGCCGTTGGCGCTGAGGAACTCGGCCGTGCGCTCCACCGAGTTGCGGGAGAGGCAGTACACGATGCCGGCGTCGCCCGGGTGCTCCTCCCGCAGGAAGGCGAGCAGCTGCTTCTTGGGGTCGGCCTTGGGCACGATCCGGTACTGGATGTTGGGCCGGTCGAAGCTGGCGACGAAGTGGCGGGCCGTCGGCAGGTTCAGGCGCTGGGTGATCTCCTGGTGGGTGGCGTGGGTCGCCGTGGCCGTGAGCGCGATCCGGGGGACGTCGGGCCAGCGCTCGCCGAGCAGGGACAGGGAGAGGTAGTCGGGGCGGAAGTCGTGGCCCCACTGGGACACGCAGTGCGCCTCGTCGATCGCGAAGACGGAGATCTTGCCGCGGGAGAGCAGGTCGAGCGTGGCCTCCACACGCAGCCGCTCCGGGGCCAGGTACAGCAGGTCCAGCTCCCCGGCGAGGAACTCGGCCTCGACCACGCGCCGCTCGTCGAAGTCCTGCGTGGAGTTGATGAAGCCGGCCCGCACACCGAGGGCGCGCAGGGCGTCCACCTGGTCCTGCATCAGCGCGATCAGCGGGGAGACCACCACGCCCGTACCGGGCCTCACCAGGGCCGGGATCTGGTAGCACAGCGACTTGCCGCCACCCGTCGGCATCAGGACGAGGGCGTCGCCGCCCCCGACCACGTGCTCGACGATCGCTTCCTGCTCGCCGCGGAAGGCCTCGTACCCGAAGACCCGGTGCAGCGTGGCGACCGCCTCGCTCCCGGCACTCTCGGCAGCCTCTGCCATCTCCTTGATCACGCCCGTCCCGCCTATCGCCGTGCCCCCGTACGTCGTCCCTCGACCACTGCCTCAACGATAGGGGTCCCCACCGACAGCCCCGGAGTTATCCACAGGTTCGCCCCCGCCCTCGCCCTCGCCTCCGCCCCCGCCCTCACTCCCGCCTGGCCCCGCCCCCGCGGTGAACACGACGGCCCGGCACCCGGTCGCGGGTGCCGGGCCGTCGCCCCGGAGCGAGCGCAGCGTCAGCGCACGAACACGCTCGCGTGGTTCGCCAGGTCCAGGAAGTACTGCGGGGCCACACCGAGGACCAGCGTCGCCGCCACGCCGATGCCGATCGTCGCCATCGTCAGGGGTGAGGGCACGGCCACGGTCGGGCCCTCCGGCTTCGGCTCGCTGAAGAACATCAGCACGATCACCCGGATGTAGAAGAACGCGGCGATCGCCGAGGAGATCACACCGACCACGACCAGCGGGGCCGCGCCGCCGTCCGCCGCCGCCTTGAACACGGCGAACTTCCCGGCGAAGCCGGAGGTCAGCGGGATGCCGGCGAAGGCCAGCAGGAACACCGCGAAGACCGCCGCCACCAGCGGGGAGCGGCGCCCGAGCCCCGCCCACTTGGACAGGTGGGTCGCCTCGCCGCCCGCGTCGCGCACCAGCGTGACCACGGCGAAGGCGCCGATCGTCACGAAGGAGTAGCCGGCCAGGTAGAACAGGACCGAGGAGACGCCGTCCTTCGACGTGGCGATGACACCCGCGAGGATGAACCCGGCGTGCGCGATGGACGAGTACGCCAGCAGCCGCTTGATGTCGGTCTGCGTGATCGCGAGGATCGCGCCGCCCAGCATGGTGATGATCGCGACGGCCCACATGACCGGCCGCCAGTCCCAGCGCATCCCGGGCAGGACGACGTACAGCAGGCGCAGCAGCGCGCCGAACGCCGCGACCTTCGTCGCCGCCGCCATGAAGCCGGTCACCGGGGTCGGCGCGCCCTGGTAGACGTCGGGCGTCCACATGTGGAACGGGACCGCGGCCACCTTGAACAGCAGGCCCATCACGATCAGGGCCGCGCCGATGAGCAGCAGTGCGTCGTTGCCCATCGTGTTCGCGAGCGCCGGGTCGACGTCGGTGACCGAGCCGTCGACGACCTGCGCGATGCGCGCGTACGACACCGAGCCCGCGTAGCCGTACAGCAGGGCGATGCCGAACAGCGTGAACGCCGAGGCGAACGCGCCGAGCAGGAAGTACTTGACCGCGGCCTCCTGCGACATCAGCCGCTTGCGGCGGGCCAGCGCGCACAGCAGGTACAGCGGGAGGGAGAAGACCTCCAGGGCCACGAAGAGGGTCAGCAGGTCGTTGGCCGACGTGAAGACCAGCATGCCGGAGACCGCGAAGAGGAGGAGCGGGAAGGCCTCGGTGGTGGTGAAGCCCGCCTTCACCGCCGCCTTCTCGCTGTCGCTGCCCGGCACGGACGCGGCCTGCGCGGCGAAGGAGTCCACCCGGTTGCCGTGGGCCTGCGGGTCAAGGCGCCGTTCGGCGAAGGTGAACAGGCCGACGAGACCGGCCAGCAGGATCGTGCCCTGCAGGAACAGGGACGGTCCGTCGACCGCGATCGCGCCCATCGCCGCGATGTGCGCCTTCGTGGTGCCGTACCCGCCGGCCGCGAGGGCGACGACCGCGGCGAACGCGGCGCACAGCGCGACGACGGAGACGAGGACCTGCGCGTAGTAGCGGGACCTGCGCGGGACGAAGGCCTCGACGAGCACCCCGACCAGCGCCGCGCCGACGACGATCAGGGTCGGCGACAACTGCCCGTATTCGATCTTCGGTGCCGGGATCTTCGAGATCGGCTCGGCCGCGGTTGTCCACAGGCTGTGGACGGCTGTTGCGCTCACTTGGCCGCCTCCACCGAGGGCTTGGGGTCGGTCTTGTGTACATCGGACATGGTCTGCTTGACCGCCGGATTGACGATGTCCGTGACGGGCTTCGGGTAGACGCCCAGGAAGATCAGCAGCACGATCAGCGGGGCGACGACCAGCAGTTCACGCGGACGCAGGTCGGGCATCGCGGAGACCTCCGGCTTCACCGGGCCCGTCATCGTCCGCTGGTACAGGACGAGGGTGTAGAGCGCGGCGAGGACGATGCCGAAGGTGGCGACGATGCCGATCGCCGGGTAGCGCGTGAACGTGCCGACCAGCACCAGGAACTCGCTCACGAACGGCGCGAGGCCGGGCAGCGAGAGGGTGGCGAGGCCGCCGATCAGGAACGTGCCGGCGAGCACCGGGGCGACCTTCTGCACACCGCCGTAGTCGGCGATGAGCCGCGAGCCGCGCCGGGAGATCAGGAAGCCGGCGACCAGCATCAGCGCGGCCGTGGAGATGCCGTGGTTGACCATGTAGAGCGTGGCGCCGGACTGGCCCTGGCTGGTCATCGCGAAGATGCCCATGATGATGAAGCCGAAGTGGGAGATCGACGCGTAGGCCACCAGGCGCTTGATGTCGCGCTGGCCGACGGCGAGCAGTGCGCCGTAGACGATGCTGATCAGCGCCAGGACGAGGATCGCGGGCGTCGCCCACTTCGAGGCTTCCGGGAACAGCTGGAGGCAGAAGCGGAGCATCGCGAAGGTGCCCACCTTGTCGACGACCGCGGTGATGAGGACGGCGACCGGGGTGGTGGCCTCCTGCATGGCGTTGGGCAGCCAGGTGTGCAGCGGCCACAGCGGCGCCTTCACCGCGAAGGCGAAGAAGAAGCCGAGGAACAGCCAGCGTTCGGTGTCCGTCGCCATGTGCAGCGTGCCGCTCGCGCGGGCCTGCGCGATCTCCTGGAGGCTGAAGTTCCCGGCGACCACGTAGAGGCCGATCACCGCGGCCAGCATGATCAGGCCGCCGACCAGGTTGTAGAGGAGGAACTTCACGGCCGCGTACGACCGTTGCGTGGCGGCCGCCTGCTCGCCGTGCTCGTGGGCACGGTCCCCGAAACCGCCGATGAGGAAGTACATCGGGATGAGCATGGCTTCGAAGAAGATGTAGAAGACGAAGACGTCGGTGGCCTCGAAGGAGATGAGCACCATCGCCTCGACGGCCAGGATCAGGGCGAAGAAGCCCTGGGTGGGCCGCCACCGCTTGCTGCCCGTCTCCAGCGGGTCGGCGTCGTGCCAGCCCGCGAGGACGATGAACGGGATCAGCAGGGCGGTCAGCGCGACCAGCGCCACCCCGATGCCGTCGACGCCCAGTTCGTAACGGACCCCGAAGTCCCTGATCCAGGCGTGGGATTCGGTGAGCTGGTACCGGGCGCCGTCCGGGTCGAAGCGGACCAGGACGACGACCGCCAGGGCGAGGGTCGCGAGCGAGACCAGCAGCGCCAGCCATTTGGCGGCGGTGCGCTGCCTGGCCGGTACGGCGGCCGTGGCGATGGCCCCGATGGCCGGGAGCGCCGCCGTCGCTGTCAGCAGAGGAAAGGACATCGGTATCAGACCGCCCTCATCAGCAGGGTCGCGGCGACCAGGAGTGCGGCACCGCCGAACATCGAGACCGCGTAGGAGCGGGCGAAGCCGTTCTGGATCCGGCGCAGCCGCCCGGACAGGCCGCCGATGCCCGCCGCGGTGCCGTTGACGACACCGTCGACCAGGGTGTGGTCCACGTAGACCAGGGAGCGCGTGAGGTGCTCGCCGCCGCGCACCAGGACCACGTGGTTGAAGTCGTCCTGGAGCAGGTCGCGCCGGGCGGCCCGGGTGAGCAGGGAGCCGCGCGGGGCGACGGCGGGGACCGGCCCCCGCCCGTACATGGCGTAGGCGAGGCCGACGCCGACGACCAGGCAGACCAGCGTCGCACCGGTGACGGTCATGGCGCTGACCGGGGAGTTCCCCTCGCTGTGCCCGGTGATGGGCTCCAGCCAGTTGACGAAGCGGTCGCCGAGGTGGAAGAAGAAGCCCGCGCCGACCGACCCGACGGCGAGCACGATCATCGGGATCGTCATGACGTTCGGGGACTCGTGCGGGTGCGGCTCGTGGCCTTCGGCGTCGGGCTGCCAGCGCTTGTCGCCGAAGAAGGTCATCAGCATCACGCGCGTCATGTAGAACGCGGTGATGGCCGCGCCCAGCAGGGCCACGCCGCCGAGGATCCAGCCCTGGGTGCCGCCCTTCGCGAAGGCCGCCTCGATGATGGCGTCCTTGGAGTAGAAGCCGGACAGGAACGGGAAGCCGATGATGGCGAGGTAGCCGAGGCCGAACGTGACGAACGTGATCGGCATGTACTTCCTGAGGCCACCGTAGTGGCGCATGTCCACCTCGTCGTTCATGCCGTGCATGACCGAACCGGCGCCGAGGAAGAGCCCGGCCTTGAAGAAGCCGTGCGTGACCAGGTGCATGATCGCGAAGACGTAGCCGATCGGGCCGAGGCCCGCCGCCAGCACCATGTAGCCGATCTGCGACATGGTCGAGCCGGCCAGCGCCTTCTTGATGTCGTCCTTCGCGCAACCGACGATCGCACCGAACAGGAGCGTGACGGCGCCGACGACGGTGACGGCGAGCTGCGCGTCGGGGGCCGCGTTGAAGATCGCGGCGGAGCGGACGATCAGGTAGACGCCCGCGGTCACCATGGTCGCGGCGTGGATCAGGGCCGAGACCGGGGTCGGGCCCTCCATGGCGTCCCCGAGCCAGGACTGCAGCGGCACCTGGGCCGACTTGCCGCACGCGGCGAGCAGCAGCATCAGGCCGATCGCGGTGAGCCTGCCCTCGGAGGCGCCGCCGGTGTGGGTGAGGACGGGGCCGAAGGCGAAGCTGCCGAAGGTGGTGAACATCAGCATGATCGCGATCGACAGGCCCATGTCGCCGACACGGTTGACCAGGAAGGCCTTCTTCGCGGCCGTCGCGGCGCTGGGCTTGTGCTGCCAGAAGCCGATCAGCAGGTAGGAGGCGAGTCCGACGCCCTCCCAGCCGACGTACAGCAGCAGGTAGTTGTCGGCGAGGACGAGCAGGAGCATCGCCGCGAGGAACAGGTTCAGATAGCCGAAGAAGCGGCGGCGGCGCTCGTCGTGCTCCATGTACCCGACCGAGTACAGGTGGATCAGCGAGCCGACGCCGGTGATCAGCAGGACGAACGTCATCGACAGCTGGTCCAGGCGGAAGGTGACGTCCGCCTGGAAGCCGCCGACCGGGATCCAGGTCCACAGGTGCTGGGTCAGAGTGCGGTGTTCGGCGTCCTTGCCGAGCAGGTCGGCGAAGAGGATCAGGCCGACCACGAAGGAGGCGGCCGACAGCAGGGTGCCGATCCAGTGGCCGACGGCGTCCAGGCGCCGGCCGCCGACCAGGAGGACGGCCGCTCCGAGCAGGGGCGCCGCGACGAGCAGCGCGATCAGGTTGTCCACGATTCTTCCGACCCCTTACAGCTTCATCAGGCTGGCGTCGTCGACCGAGGCCGAGTGGCGGGTGCGGAACAGCGACACGATGATCGCGAGACCCACCACGACCTCCGCGGCGGCGACGACCATCGTGAAGAAGGCGACGATCTGGCCGTCGAGATTGCCGTGCATCCGGGAGAAGACGACGAACGCGAGGTTGCAGGCGTTGAGCATCAGCTCGATGCACATGAACACGACGATCGCGTTGCGCCGGATCAGCACCCCGCTCGCGCCGACGGTGAACAGCAGAGCGGCGAGATAGAGGTAGTTGACGGGGTTCACTTCGACGCCTCCTCGGGCCGCTTGAACGTCGTCGGCTCGATCTCGGTCCGCTCCAGACGTTCCTCGGAACGCTGCTCCAGGGCCCGCAGGTCGTTCAGCGCCTCCGTGGACACGTCACGGATCTGGCCGCGCTCGCGCAGCGTCTTGTTGACGGTCAGCTCGGACGGGGTGCCGTCGGGCAGCAGGCCGGCGATGTCCACGGCGTTGTGCCGGGCGTAGACACCCGGGGCGGGCAGCGGCGGGAGGTGCTTGCCGTCGCGGACGCGCTGCTCGGCCAGCTCGCGCTGGGTCTTCGGGCGTTCCGTGCGCTCGCGGTGGGTGAGCACCATGGCGCCGACGGCCGCCGTGATCAGCAGGGCGCCGGTGATCTCGAAGGCGAACACGTACTTCGTGAAGAGGAGGGACGCGAGGCCCTCCACGTTGCCGCCCGCGTTCGCCTGTCCCGTGCCGTTGAACTCCTTCAGGGAGGCGTTCGCGATGCCCGCGAAGAGCAGGACGCCGAAGCCGACCCCGCACAGCAGGGCCAGCCAGCGCTGGCCCTTGATGGTCTCCTTCAGCGAGTCCGCGGCCGTGACGCCGACGAGCATCACCACGAACAGGAACAGCATCATGATCGCGCCGGTGTAGACGACGATCTGCACGATGCCCAGGAAGTAGGCGCCGTTGGCGAGGTAGAAGACCGCCAGGACGATCATGGTCCCGGCGAGGCTGAGCGCGCTGTGCACGGCCTTCTTCATGAAGACGGTACCCAGGGCGCCGATCACCGCGACCGTGCCGAGGACCCAGAACTGGAAGGCCTCACCGGTGGAGGTGGTGTAGGCCGCGAGCTGCGCGCTCATGCCTCCACCTCCTGGTCTTCCGCCGCGCCCGAAGGGCCTGCCGGTTGAGGCTGTTCGCCGTTGGACACGGCCACCTGCCGTACGGTCCCGGGCGCGGCCTCCGTCACCAGGCCCCGGTAGTAGTCCTGTTCGTCGGCTCCGGGGAAGATCGAGTGGGGCGTGTCGACCATGCCCTCCTCAAGACCGGCGAGCAGCTGCTCCTTGGTGTAGATGAGGTTGGCGCGGCTGGAGTCGGCCAGTTCGAACTCGTTGGTCATCGTCAGCGCGCGCGTGGGGCACGCCTCGATGCACAGGCCGCACAGGATGCAGCGGGCGTAGTTGATCTGGTAGACGCGGCCGTAGCGCTCGCCCGGCGAGTAGCGCTCCTCGTCGGTGTTGTCGGCGCCCTCGACGTAGATGGCGTCGGCGGGGCAGGCCCAGGCGCACAGCTCGCAGCCGACGCACTTCTCCAGGCCGTCCGGATGGCGGTTGAGCTGGTGCCGTCCGTGGAACCGCGGAGCCGTGGTCTTCTTCTGCTCCGGGTACTGCTCGGTCAGCCGCTTCTTGAACATGGCCTTGAAGGTCACGCCGAAGCCGGCCACCGGGTTCAGGAAGCCGGGCTTCGTCTGCCCGGCCTCCGTAGGCTCCTCAGCCATCGGACGCCTCCTTTCCATCCGAAGATCCGTCACTGACAGTGTCCGACCCTCCACTGACAATCAGCTCCCGCTCGCGGTGCGGGCGGCGCCTCGGCACCGGCGGCAGCTCCTGTCCGGGCAGTGGCGGCACGGGGAATCCGCCCGCCATCGGGTCGAATCCGGGCTGCGGTCCGGCGGCCTCCTCGGCCGCCTTCCCCTTGTCGCGGAACATGTCGGCGACGAAGGAGATCAGCAGCAGGGCGAGGACGCCGCCGCCGACGTAAAGCGCGATGTCGGCGAAGTCGTAGTTCGCGTTGCGCAGGGCCCGGACCGTCGCGACGAGCATCAGCCAGGTCACGGAGACCGGGATGAGGACCTTCCAGCCGAGCTTCATCAGCTGGTCGTAGCGGACGCGGGGCAGCGTGCCGCGCAGCCAGATGAAGCCGAACAGCAGCAGTTGCACCTTGATGACGAACCAGAGCATCGGCCACCAGCCGTGGTTCGCACCCTCCCAGAAGGTGCTGATGGGCCAGGGGGCGCGCCAGCCGCCGAGGAACAGCGTGGTCGCGACCGCCGAGACCGTCACCATGTTCACGTACTCGGCGAGCATGAACATCGCGAACTTGATGGACGAGTACTCGGTGTTGAAGCCGCCGACCAGGTCTCCCTCGGACTCCGGCATGTCGAAGGGGGCGCGGTTGGTCTCGCCGACCATCGTGACGATGTAGAGGATGAAGGAGACCGGCAGCAGCAGGATGTACCAGCGGTCGTGCTGCTGCTCGACGATCGTGGACGTCGACATCGACCCCGAGTACAGGAACACGGAGGCGAACGCGGCGCCCATCGCGATCTCGTAGGAGATCATCTGCGCGCAGGAGCGCAGACCGCCGAGGAGCGGGTAGGTGGATCCGGAGCTCCAGCCCGCCAGCACGATGCCGTAGATGCCGACGGAGGCGACCGCGAGGATGTAGAGCATCGCGATCGGCAGGTCGGTGAGCTGCATCGTGGTGCGGGTGCCGAAGATGGAGATCTCGTTGTCGGCCGGGCCGAAGGGGATCACCGCGATCGCCATGAAGGCCGGGATGGCCGCGACGATCGGCGCCAGGACGTAGACCGCCTTGTCGGCGCGCTTGACGATGAGGTCTTCCTTGAGCATCAGCTTCACGCCGTCGGCGAGCGACTGGAGCATGCCCCAGGGGCCGTGCCGGTTGGGGCCGATGCGCAGCTGCATCCAGGCGACGACCTTGCGCTCCCACACGATGGAGAACAGCACGGTCACCATCAGGAAGGCGAAGCAGAACACCGCCTTGACGACGACCAGCCACCAGGGGTCGCGGCCGAACATCGAGAGGTCTTCAGCGGCGAGGTACGGGCTCATGCCTCCACCTCCTTGGGGGCCTCTTCGGCGAGGGTCGCCGGGCCGATGCGGACGAGGGAGCCGGGCTGTGCGCCGGTGTCGGAGGCGACGCCCCGGCCGGCGGAGTTCAGCGGGAGCCAGACCACCCGGTCGGGCATCTCGGTGACCTGGAGCGGGAATTCGGTGGTGCCGGCCGGGCCGGTGACGGCGAGGAGATCGCCGTCCTTGACGCCCGCCTCGGCGGCCGTGGCGGGCGACACGCGCGCGCGTGCGGCGTGCCGGGTGCCGGCGAGCGCCTCGTCGCCCTCCTGGAGGACGCCCTGGTCGAGCAGCAGCCGGTGCCCGGCGAGCACGGCCTCGCCCGCGGCGGGCCGGGGCAGCGCGCCCCCGGACTCGACGGGCTCGGTGGCCCTCAAGCCGCCCCAGGAGCCGAGCCGGTCGATCTCCGCGCGCGTGGTGCGCAGGTCCGGCAGGCCCAGGTGGACGTCCATGGCGTCGGCCAGCATCTGCAGCACGCGCCCGTCGGTCGGGGCGAGGCGGCGGGTCATCTGCTCGGGCTTGAGGGCGGCGTCGAAGAGGCGCACCCTGCCCTCCCAGTTGAGGAAGGTGCCGGCCTTCTCGGCGACCGCGGCGACCGGCAGGACGACGTCGGCGTGCTCGGTGACCTCGCTGGGCCGCAGCTCAAGGGAGACCAGGAAGCCCACGCTGTCGAGCGCCTCACGCGCGCGTGCCGGGTCGGGCAGGTCGGCGACCTCCACACCGGCGACCACCAGGGCGGACAGCTCGCCGGTGGCGGCGGCCTCGACGATCTGGTGGGTGTCGCGGCCGTAGCGCCCCGGGAGTTCGGCGAGCCCCCAGGCCGCGGCGACCTCCTCCCGCGCGCGGGGGTCGGTGGCGGGCCGGCCGCCCGGCAGCAGCGACGCCAGCGCGCCGGTCTCGATCGCGCCGCGCTCCCCCGCCCGGCGCGGGATCCACACCAGCCGGGCGCCGGTCGCGGTGGCGGCGCGGACGGCGGCGGTGAGGCCGCCGGCGACCCCGGCGAGCCGCTCCCCGACGACGATCACGGCGCCCTCGGCCCGCAGGGCCTCGGCGGCCTTCGTGCCGGGCTCCTCCAGGCCGAAGCCGCTCGCGAGGGCGTCCAGCCACTCGGTCTCGGTGCCGGGCGCGGCCGGCAGCAGGGTGCCGCCCGCCTTCCGCAGGCCCCGGGTGGCGTGCGTGGCGACCGAGAACACCTGCTGCTTGTGCCCCCGCCAGGCCTTGCGCAGCCGCAGGAAGACGCCGGGCGCCTCCTCCTCGGACTCGAACCCGACGAGGAGGACGGCCGGTGCGTTCTCCAGGGAGGTGTACGTGACGCCCGTACCGTCGAGGTCGTGTCCGCGGCCGGCCACCTGGGAGGCCAGGAAGTCGGTCTCCTCGGCGCTGTGCACGCGCGCGCGGAAGTCGATGTCGTTGGTGTCGAGGGCCACGCGCGCGAACTTGCTGTACGCGTACGCGTCCTCGACGGTGAGCCGGCCGCCGGTGAGGACACCGGCGCGGGAGCGGGCGGCGGTCAGTCCGCGCGCGGCCGCTTCCAGGGCCTCCGGCCAGGAGGCGGGCTCCAGGACGCCATCGGCGCCCCGGACCAGCGGGGTGTCGAGGCGGTCCTTCGTCTGCGCGTAGCGGAACGCGAAGCGTCCCTTGTCGCAGATCCACTCCTCGTTGACCTCGGGGTCGTTCGCCGCGAGCCGCCGCATGACCTTGCCGCGCCGGTGGTCGGTGCGGGTCGCGCAGCCGCCCGCGCAGTGCTCGCACACCGACGGTGAGGAGATCAGGTCGAAGGGGCGGGAGCGGAAACGGTAGGCCGCCGAGGTCAGCGCGCCGACCGGGCAGATCTGGATGGTGTTGCCGGAGAAGTACGACTCGAACGGGTCGCCCTCGCCGGTGCCGACCTGCTGGAGCGCGCCCCGCTCCACCAGCTCGATCATCGGGTCGCCCGCGATCTGGTTGGAGAAGCGGGTGCATCGGGCGCACAGCACGCAGCGCTCGCGGTCCAGCAGCACCTGGGTGGAGATCGGGACCGGCTTCTCGTAGGTCCGCTTGCGGCCCTCGAAGCGGGATTCGGCGTTGCCGTGCGACATGGCCTGGTTCTGCAGCGGGCACTCGCCGCCCTTGTCGCAGACCGGGCAGTCCAGCGGGTGGTTGATGAGCAGCAGCTCCATCACCCCGTGCTGGGCCTTCTCGGCGACCGGCGAGGTGAGCTGGGTCTTCACGACCATGCCGTCGGTGCACGTGATGGTGCAGGACGCCATCGGCTTGCGCTGGCCCTCGACCTCGACGATGCACTGGCGGCAGGCGCCGACGGGGTCGAGGAGCGGATGGTCGCAGAACCGGGGGATCTCGACGCCGACCTGCTCGGCGGCACGGATGACCAGGGTGCCCTTGGGCACGCTGATCTCGATGCCGTCGATCGTCAGCGTGACGAGGTCCTCCGGCGGGACCGCCGCCTCTCCCCCTCCGGTGGGGGCGCTGGTGGTCACGGTCATGCGTTCACCTCCGGGCGGTCCGCCCAGGCCGTCGACTTGGCCGGGTCGAAGGGGCAGCCCCGGCCGGTGATGTGCTGCTCGTACTCCTCGCGGAAGTACTTCAGCGAGGAGAAGATCGGGGATGCGGCGCCGTCACCGAGGGCGCAGAAGGACTTGCCGTTGATGTTGTCGGCGATGTCGTTGAGCTTGTCGAGGTCGGACATGGCGCCCTTGCCGGCCTCGATGTCGCGCAGCAACTGCACGAGCCAGTACGTGCCTTCGCGGCAGGGCGTGCACTTGCCGCAGGACTCGTGGGCGTAGAACTCGGTCCAGCGGGTCACCGCCCGCACCACGCAGGTCGTCTCGTCGAAGCACTGCAGGGCCTTGGTGCCGAGCATGGATCCGGCGGCGCCCACACCCTCGTAGTCGAGCGGGACGTCGAGGTGCTCGTCGGTGAACATCGGCGTGGAGGAGCCGCCCGGCGTCCAGAACTTCAGCCGGTGTCCGGGGCGCATCCCGCCGCTCATGTCGAGGAGCTGGCGCAGCGTGATGCCGAGCGGTGCCTCGTACTGGCCGGGGCTCGCGACGTGGCCGCTGAGCGAGTAGAGCGTGAAGCCGGGCGACTTCTCGCTGCCCATCGCCCTGAACCATTCTTTGCCATTTCGCAAAATAGCGGGAACCGACGCGATCGACTCGACGTTGTTCACCACAGTGGGGCAGGCATACAGGCCTTCCACCGCAGGGAAAGGGGGACGGAGCCGCGGTTGACCACGGCGGCCTTCGAGCGAGTCGAGCAGTGCGGTCTCCTCACCGCAGATGTACGCGCCGGCGCCGGCGTGCACGGTGAGTTCGAGGTCGAGTCCGCTGCCCAGGATGTTCTCGCCGAGGTAGCCCGCCGCGTAGGCCTCGCGCACGGCCTCGTGCAACCGCCGCAGAACGGGGACGACTTCACCACGCAGATAGATGAAGGCATGCGACGACCTGATGGCATAGCACGCGATCACCATGCCCTCGATGAGGCTATGTGGGTTCGCGAAGAGGAGCGGGATGTCCTTGCAGGTGCCCGGCTCCGATTCGTCGGCGTTGACAACTAGATAGTGCGGTTTTCCATCACCCTGGGGAATGAACTGCCATTTCATTCCCGTCGGGAATCCCGCGCCGCCGCGCCCCCGCAGACCTGATTCCTTGACGTAGGCGATCAGGTCGTCAGGCGACATGGCGAGCGCCTTGTGGAGCCCCTCGTACCCCTCGTGCCTCCGGTAGACGTCCAAGGACCAGGACCGGTCCTCGTCCCAGAAGGCCGACAGCACGGGTGCGAGCAGCTTCTCGGGGCTGGTGTCCTTCAGTTCGGGTACCACCGTCATCACTCCCCCTCCTCTTCTGCCGGGGTCGCGGGCGGCGCGTCCTGGGGTTCCTGGGTCCGCGGATGGACCACGCGCGCGGGTGCGGCCTCTCCCCTTGCCAGGCGAAGGCCCACCAGCGAGGCGGGTCCCGCGCTGCCGCTCTCCTCGACGGCCCCGGGCCGCTCGTCGGGGAAGCCGGCCAGGATCCGGGCGGTCTCCTTGAAGGTGCACAGGCGCGCCCCTCGCGTCGGCTCGACGGGGCGTCCCGCGCGGAGGTCGTCGACGAGGTGCTTGGCGCTGGCGGGGGTCTGGTTGTCGAAGAACTCCCAGTTGACCATCACGACCGGCGCGAAGTCGCAGGCCGCGTTGCACTCGATGTGCTCCAGGGTGACCTTCCCGTCGTCGGTGGTCTCGCCGTTGCCGACGCCCAGGTGTTCCTGGAGGGTCTCGAAGATCTCGTCGCCGCCCATCACCGCGCACAGCGTGTTGGTGCACACGCCCACCTGGTAGTCACCGGACGGCCTGCGCCGGTACATGGAGTAGAAGGTGGCGACGGCGGTGACCTCGGCGGTGGTCAGGTCGAGCACGTCCGCGCAGAACTTCATTCCGGTGCGCGTGACGTGGCCCTCCTGCGACTGCACGAGGTGGAGCAGGGGCAGCAGGGCGGACCGGGAGTCCGGGTAGCGGGCGATGATCTCGCGCGCGTCCGCCTCCAGCCGGGCCCGGACGTCGTCCGGGTACGCGGGCGCGGGCAGTTCGGGCATGCCCAGGCTGACGCCCCGCTCCGAAGAAGAGGTGGTCACCGGTCGACGCCTCCCATCACGGGGTCGATGGACGCCACGGCGACGATCACGTCGGCGACCTGGCCGCCCTCGCACATCGCCGCCATGGCCTGCAGGTTGGTGAAGGACGGGTCGCGGAAGTGGACCCGGTAGGGGCGGGTGCCGCCGTCGGACACGACGTGCACCCCGAGCTCGCCCTTGGGCGACTCGACAGCCGTGTACGCCTGTCCCGGCGGGACCCGGAAGCCCTCGGTGACCAGCTTGAAGTGGTGGATCAGGGCCTCCATGGAGGTGCCCATGATCTTCTTGATGTGGTCGAGGGAGTTGCCCAGTCCGTCCGGTCCCAGGGCGAGCTGGGCGGGCCAGGCGATCTTCTTGTCGGCGACCATGACCGGGCCGGGCTGGAGCCGGTCCAGGCACTGCTCGACGATCCTGAGGGACTGGCGCATCTCCTCCAGGCGGACGAGGAAGCGGCCGTAGGAGTCGCAGGTGTCTGCGGTCGGGACGTCGAAGTCGTACGTCTCGTAGTCGCAGTACGGCTGGGCCTTGCGCAGGTCGTGCGGGAGGCCGGCGGAGCGCAGGATCGGGCCGGTGGCGCCGAGGGCCATGCAGCCGGCCAGGTCGAGATAGCCGATGTCCTGCATGCGGGCCTTGAAGATGGGGTTCCCGGTGGCGAGCTTGTCGTACTCCGGGAGGTTCTTCTTCATCTTCTTCACGAACTCGCGGATCTGGTCCACCGCGCCGGGCGGCAGGTCCTGGGCGAGTCCGCCGGGCCGGATGTACGCGTGGTTCATGCGCAGGCCGGTGACCAGCTCGTAGATGTCGAGAATCATTTCACGATCACGGAATCCGTAGATCATGATCGTGGTGGCGCCCAGCTCCATGCCGCCGGTGGCGATGCACACCAGGTGGGAGGACATCCGGTTCAGCTCCATCAGGAGGACCCGGATGATCTTGGCGCGTTCGGTGATCTCGTCCTCGATGCCGAGGAGCTTCTCGACGCCGAGGCAGTAGGCGGTCTCGTTGAAGAAGGACGTCAGGTAGTCCATGCGCGTCACGAACGTGGTGCCCTGCGTCCACGTGCGGTACTCGAGGTTCTTCTCGATGCCCGTGTGGAGGTAGCCGATGCCGCAGCGGGCCTCGGTGACCGTCTCGCCCTCGATCTCCAGGATGAGGCGGAGCACTCCATGGGTGGACGGGTGCTGGGGACCCATGTTGACGACGATGCGCTCGTCGTCGGCGCGGGCCGCCGACTGGACGACCTCGTCCCAGTCGCCGCCGGTGACCGTGTAGACGGTGCCCTCGGTGGTCTCGCGTGCGGATGCTGACTGTGTGCTCACGAGTACGACCTCCGCTGGTCCGGAGCCGGGATCTGGGCGCCCTTGTACTCGACGGGGATGCCGCCGAGGGGGTAGTCCTTGCGCTGCGGGTGGCCCTGCCAGTCGTCCGGCATCATGATCCGGGTCAGGGCCGGGTGACCGTCGAAGACGATCCCGAAGAAGTCGTAGGTCTCGCGCTCGTGCCAGTCGTTGGTCGGGTAGACGGAGACCAGGGACGGGATGTGCCGGTCGCTGTCGGGCGCGCTCACTTCGAGGCGGACCAGCCGGTTGTGGGTGATCGAGCGCAGGTGGTAGACGGCGTGCAGCTCGCGGCCCTTGTCGTTCGGGTAGTGGACGCCGCTGACGCCGGTGCACAGCTCGAAGCGCAGGGCGGGGTCGTCCCGCAGGGTCTGTGCGACGCGGAGCAGGTGCTCGCGCTCGATGTGGAAGGTGATCTCGCCGCGGTCGACGACCGTCTTCTCGATGGCGTTGCCGGGCAGGAGTCCCTGTTCCTCCAGGGCGCCCTCCAGCTCGTCGGCGACCTCGTCGAACCAGCCGCCGTAGGGCCTGTTCGCGGGGCCCGGGAGCCGGACCGAGCGGACCAGGCCGCCGTAGCCGGAGGTGTCGCCGCCGTTGTCGGCGCCGAACATGCCGCGCTGGACGCGGATCTCCTCGCCGCCCTGGCCGCGCTGGCCGGGGAGGTTGGAGGCGGAGAGGTCCTTCTCGGGGTTCACCCCGTTCGCGGACCCGTTCGCGCCGTTGGTGCCGTTCGCGTCGCTCACCGCAGCAGCCCCTTCATCTCGATGGTGGGCAGGGCCTTGAGCGCCGCCTCCTCCGCCTCGCGGGCCGCCTCCTCGGCGTTGACGCCGAGCTTGGAGGTCTGGATCTTCTGGTGGAGCTTGAGGATCGCGTCCATCAGCATCTCGGGCCGGGGCGGGCAGCCGGGCAGATAGATGTCGACGGGGACGATGTGGTCGACGCCCTGGACGATCGCGTAGTTGTTGAACATGCCGCCCGAGGAGGCGCAGACGCCCATGGAGATCACCCATTTCGGGCTGGGCATCTGGTCGTAGACCTGGCGCAGCACCGGTGCCATCTTCTGGCTGACCCGGCCGGCGACGATCATGAGGTCGGCCTGGCGCGGTGAGCCGCGGAAGACCTCCATGCCGAAGCGGGCGAGGTCGTAGCGTCCGGCGCCGGTGGTCATCATCTCGATGGCGCAGCAGGCCAGGCCGAAGGTGGCCGGGAAGACGGACGCCTTGCGCACCCAGCCCGCGGCCTGCTCGACGGTGGTCAGCAGGAAACCGCTCGGCAGTTTTTCTTCGAGTCCCATGTCGTTAAAGGCCCCTCAGTCCCATTCCAGGCCGCCGCGCCGCCATACGTACGCGTACGCGACGAAGACGGTGAGCACGAAGAGCAGCATCTCCACGAGCCCGAAGATCCCCAGGGAGTCGAAGGTGACGGCCCAGGGGTAGAGGAAGACGATCTCGATGTCGAAGACGATGAAGAGCATCGCCGTCAGGTAGTACTTGATGGGGAAGCGCCCGCCGCCGGCCGGCGTGGGGGTCGGCTCGATTCCGCACTCGTAGGCTTCGAGCTTGGCGCGGTTGTACCGCTTCGGACCGATCAGCGTGGCCATGACCACGGAGAAGATCGCAAAGCCTGCCCCGAGGGCTCCCAGTACGAGGATGGGCGCATACGCGTTCACCGCTCCTCGCTCCTCTCAGTCGGCACTGACTGCTGGCGGTTGGCCGGGCCGGCTTCCGCCTCATCAGCCCCACGAACCCCGTTCGTCCCGACGAAGATCGCGAACATGTGAAGCAGGTCACAAGCCCAGTCGCCACGCATCTTATGCCCGCCGGTCTGTGATCTGCGACACGGGGTATTGCACAAGCTTTGTGATCTCCACCACCTGACGAAGGATCATCAAGTCGGATGATGAGTGATCTTCATACGCGAAGCGTTCACCTGATCACCAGAAGTGACAATTTCACGCATCGCCGCAGGCCGGAGGGGGCGTCTCCATATCAAGACGATTCCGCCGCATGCAAATTGGTGCTGGACGGGGGCGGCTGCTAGAGGTCCGCGTTCACACATCAGGGGGAGGTTCGGGGCGGAGTGTGGACGCGGATCCGGCACGTGCACGCGTTCACGAAGTCCGCGCACACAGGACGCACGCCCTCCGGTAACCGTTCCGTGACCTCCGCCACACTCATGAGCGGCCCGTAAGAGCGGGGCTTGGCCATCGACCCCGACCGATGGTAGGTGGGGGGCAATCCGGACGTAATGATCAAAGACCGTGATCAAGGGCTTGATCACGCCCGTCCGCAATGTCCGTTACGGCGTCAATAAAGAGTGACGCGCCCGGGATTCGGGGGCCCTGTTGAACAACTGTGGCGCAGGACACGTTTCTTGAAGATATGAAGGAGCCCCTGGTACCGGTTGTTCTCATGTCCCACACCGCTCACATACGCAGCCACCGGAAACCCCGCCGCAGCGCGTCCACCATCGCGATGCGGGCCGGAGTTGCCGGTGGCGTCCTCAGCACCCTGGCAGTCGCCGGGGCGTCCGGGTCGGCGAACGCCGCCGAGCCGGTGACGCAGACCCTCGAACTGCCCACCCTGACGGCCGACGTGGCCACTCAGGTCGCCCAGTCCGCGGACGCCACGCAGCTGGCCGCCGCGAACTACGAGCTGCAGGCCGAGCGTGACGCGGCCGCCGCAAATGCCGCGAAGCAGGCCAAGGCGGACCTCGCGGAGGCCAAGAAGAAGGCCGCCGAGGCCAAGAAGAAGGCCGAGGAGGCCGCTCGCAAGGAGGCCGCCGCTCGCGCCTCCCGCGCCGCCGCGCGGACGACCCTCTCCGCCTCGGTCGGCAGCACCGGCGCCAGTGTCTCGACGAGCACGTCCTCGGCGACCGGTTCGGCCGCCACGGTGCTCGCGTTCGCCAAGGCCCAGATCGGCAAGAGCTACGTCCTCGGCGCCTCCGGCCCCAACGCGTGGGACTGCTCGGGCCTGGTGCAGGCCGCCTTCAAGCAGGTCGGCATCGACCTGCCGCGGGTCTCCCAGGACCAGTCGACCGCCGGCACCCAGGTGTCGCTGAGCAACCTCCAGCCGGGCGACATCCTGTACTGGGGCAGCGCGGGCAGCGGCGCGTACCACGTGGCGATCTACGCCGGTGACGGCATGTTCGTCGGCGCGCAGAACCCCTCCACCGGCATCGTGGAGAAGCCGCTGTCGTACGACCCGCCGACCGGCGCGGTGCGGGTGCTCTGAGCACACCGCCGCCATATCGGTGTTCGGTATACGGAAGGGCCGCAGCCGCTCGGGGGCAGCGGCCCTTCCGGCCACCCCGGACAGGCGCTAGCCCAGGTCGAAGGTGTTGGGCAGGCCCAGTCGGTAGCGCAGTTCGTTCACCCGTTTGAGGGGTTCCATCTCCGGCAGGCGGAACAACTCCAGAACCTGACACCGCCCGGCGCCCGAATTGTCCGTGTCCAGGAGTGCGTTGACGGCACGGCGGGCGGACTCGTTGGCGCCCTCCATCGTCGCGAGGTCCACGTCGGTGCGGACGTAGTCGCCGGCGAGGAAGAAGTTGGGCACGCGCGTACGGGCGGACGGGCGGTTGTAGAGGTGCCCGCGGGGTGGATGAGGAGTTGTTCGCGGTTCTGCGGGTCGGGGCCGCCCAGGCCCGTCACCGCCGGGTCCATGAACCAGCCGAGCCGGTCCTCGTCGCGCAGCGTCGTCTTTCCGGAGTCGTTCAGTCCGTCCTTCAGCTGGGCCCACAGTTCGGCGACGATCTCCGGCCCGGATGAAGTCCCACCACGCCGTCTTCTCCCACTGGTCCTCGCGGCGGGCGTCGCAGTTGGTGAGGTGGACCAGGAGACGGTCGGCGAAGTAGGCGGCCTCGTGGGCGGGCAGCCGGGTGCCGAGGTCGAGGACGGACAGGATCCGATCGCGCACCCAGGACGGCGTGATGTCGCCGGACGCGGGCGGGGTGGTGACCCGGCGCAGCGGGAAGTGGAGGTCGGGGCGGCCGGCGTCGCGCGCGAACAGGGCCTCCGTCGTGCCGCGGAGGTTGTCGTGGACGCCGTTCGCGTTGCCGGGGAAGGGGATGCGGCGCAGGGTGCCGCCGACACGGAGACACTCAAGGCCTGAACGCCCTCACCCCTCGCCCCGCGCTGATCACACCTTCGGGCCACCTTGATTCCACTGAGATAGAGGTGATTCACGGGACACCCGCGCCAGGACTCACGGACCGGCATCCGCACACATCGCGCCCCTGCCGAGATTTTTCCTACCAGCGGTGTTACGTTTTATGTATGAGTAGCCACACTGTCCCCCAGGCCGCCGAGCGGGCAGGTAAGAGATCCGTGTCGCTGGCCCAGTCGTTGATCAAGGAAGTCGAGGAGCGTACCGGCAGGAACGGCTTCTCCTCCGTCGTCGCCGAGGCACTGGAAGAGTGGCTGGCCGCCCAAAAGCTCCGCGAGGTCGTAGCCGCCGACCGCAAGATGTTTGGCCCTGTCTCCGCCGAAGCGCGAAGGCAGGCCGAACAGGAGTGGTGAGCAAGCGCCTCAAGATCAAGCCCAAGAGCGAGGGCACACTCGTCCTGGACGCCCAAGGACTTTCCTTGCACGTCGACGGTGACGAGGGGATGCGGGCACACATCGAAGTCGCTCAGCAGAGCGGTCGCCGAGTAGCGCTCTCCGCCCTGACCCCCTTGGAGGTGCGCCGGACCGGGGACGCCGCCAAGCGGCTCCAGTTCCTGTTGTCCCGTTTCGATGTCAAGCCTGTCAGTGACGCGGTGACAGACGTCGCCGCAAAGCTGCTGGACGCTTCCGGTCTTGACGGGCGCGAATGTCTGGTGGATGCGCTCGTCGTCGCCACCGCCGCACTTTGCACACCTCCCGTACTTCTCGTCACATCCGACAAGTCACACATCCCGGCCCTGTGTAAGGCCGCCGAGGGGCTCCCTGGCGCGCCGAGGGTGAAAATCGTCAACGTCTGACTGTGTACTCGGCGTTCGCCGGGCCGCTCGGCCTCGTGCCTCACGACCCGGCGTTGAACCATCAAGCTCGGGGAGCCACCTTGCTCAGGGCGTTGATGATGCGGTCGATCGCGTCGCCGCCCGTCGGGTCGGTGAGGTTCGCCAGGAGCTTCTGGACGAACTTCATCAGCACCGGGTGGGTGAGGCCGCGCTGCGTGGCGATCTGCATGATCTTCGGGTTGCCGATGAGCTTCACGAAGGCACGGCCGAGCGTGTAGTAGCCGCCGTAGGTGTCCTTGAGGACCTGCGGGTAGCGCTGGAGGGCGATCTCGCGCGAGGCGGGCGTGGCGCGGGCGTGGGCCTGGACGATGACGTCGGCGGCGATCTGGCCGGACTCCATGGCGTAGGCGATGCCTTCGCCGTTGAAGGGGTTCACCAGGCCGCCGGCGTCGCCGACGAGCAGCAGGCCCTTGGTGTAGTGCGGCTGGCGGTTGAAGGCCATGGGCAGGGCGGCGCCGCGGATCGGGCCGGTCATGTTCTCGGGGGTGTAGCCCCAGTCCTCGGGCATGGAGGCGCACCAGGCCTTGAGGACCTCGCGCCAGTCCAGTTCCTTGAAGGAGGAGGAGGTGTTGAGGACGCCGAGGCCCACGTTGGAGGTGCCGTCGCCCATGCCGAAGATCCAGCCGTAGCCGGGCAGCAGCCGGTCCTGGGGGCCGCGGCGGTCCCACAGCTCCAGCCAGGCTTCGAGGTAGTCGTCGTCGTGGCGGGGCGAGGTGAAGTAGGTGCGCACCGCGACGCCCATGGGGCGGTCCTCGCGGCGGTGCAGGCCCATCGCGAGGGACAGCCGGGTGGAGTTGCCGTCGGCGGCGACGACGAGCGGGGCGCGGAAGGTGACTTCGCGCTTGTCCTCGCCGAGCTTGGCCGTCACGCCGGTGATGCGGCCGGTGCGGTCGTCGACGACCGGGCCGGAGACGTTGCACAGCTCGAAGAGGCGTGCGCCGGCCTTCTGGGCCTGGCGGGCGAGCTGCTCGTCGAAGTCGTCGCGCTTGCGGACGAGTCCGTAGTTCGGGAAGGTGGCCAGCTCGGGCCAGTCGAGTTCGAGCCGGCTGCCGCCGCCGATGATGCGCAGGCCCTTGTTGCGCAGCCAGCCGGCCTCTTCGGAGATGTCGACGCCCATGGCCACGAGTTGCTTGACCGCGCGCGGGGTGAGGCCGTCGCCGCAGACCTTCTCGCGGGGGAACTCGGTCTTCTCCAGCAGGAGGACGTCGAGTCCGGCCTTGGCGAGGTGGTAGGCGGTGGTGGAGCCGGCTGGGCCCGCGCCGACGACGATCACATCGGCGGTGTTGTCGGAGAGGGGCTCGGTCACGGCGGGATCTCCCCAGGGTTGGAAATGTGCGTGCTGACGGGCACTGGACATGGGCAGTCTATTCAGCGGCATTGATCACCCGGCTGAAGGGCTGCCCCGTGAACCGAACTCACCCCGCAGTACGGCTTCGTGTGCCCACCGACGAGGACGCGTTCGCCTGGCACCGGGTCTTCGACGACCCCGAGGTCATGGAGTTCCACGGGGGCCGGGCCGCCGAACTCTCGGTCTACGAGGAGCTGACCGCGCGCCAGCGGCGGCACGACGCGGAGCGCGGCTTCTGTCTGTGGTCGGTGCTGGACGGCTCCGGGGACGTCGTCGGTTTCACCGGGGCCCAGCCGTGGCCGCACGCGTGGGGGCCGACGGGCGAGGTCGAGATCGGCTGGCGGCTGGGCCGGGCGCACTGGGGCCGGGGGTACGCCACGACGGCCGCCGAGGAGACCGTGGAGCGGCTGCGGACGGCGGGGGTGCCGAGCGTGGTGGCGATGGTGGACGCGCGCAACGAGCGGTCCATCGCGGTGACCCGGCGGCTGGGCATGCGGCTCGCGCAGACGTTCACGACGCCGTCCGCGCAGCGCGAGGGGCACTGCTACCGGCTCGATCTGTGACCCGGAGTCCGTGACCCAGAGCCCGTATCCCGGAGTCCGTAACCCAGAGTAACCAACTGCTACATAACGCCACATGACGCTTCCGGGTCGCCCCGGGTGCGCGTTACCCTTCCAGTACCGCTGGGGGTGACATCTGTGCATATAACACCCAAAACACCCGAAGTGCGCGTCCCTCGTCTGGTCGGTCTGATGGCCATGGACGCGCGCGAAACGGCCCGGGCGCGGGGCCTGTTCCTGAACGCGCCGGACCGCCCGGACTTCCACCTCACGGTGGTGGACCACGTCGTACGGCAGTATCCGCAGCCCGGGGCCGAGGTGCCGCCGGACGCGATGGTGTACGTGTGGTTCGACTTCGGTGAGGGGGAGGGCGGCGGAGGCGTGCGCGAACCACGCATCCCGCGTCCGCCCTCGGGCGGGATGCGGCGCGAGCTGAACGAGCCCGGCGACGATCCCTACGCCGTGGCGGGATTCAGCCCCTGACACCCCCGGAACACGGCCCCTGACGCCCGCGGGACACGGCCCCAGACCGCCCCCGGGGCTCAGTCCTTGAAGCCCCGGTGCAGCGCGACCACGCCGCCGGTGAGGTTGCGCCACGCCACCCGGGACCAGCCCGCCTTGCGCAGCCGCTCGGCGAGGGCGGGCTGGTCGGGCCAGGCGCGGATGGACTCGGCGAGGTAGACGTACGCGTCCGGGTTCGAGGAGACCGCGCGCGCGACCGGCGGCAGCGCGCGCATCAGGTACTCGGTGTAGACGGTCCGGAAGGGCGTCCACGTCGGGTGCGAGAACTCGCAGATCACCACGCGGCCGCCGGGGCGGGTCACCCGGTACATCTCGCGCAGGCCCGCGTCGAAGTCCTGCACGTTGCGCAGCCCGAAGGAGATGCTCACGGCGTCGAAGGTGTCGTCCTTGAACGGCAGCCTCGTCGCGTCGCCGGCCGTGAACGGCAGCCAGGTGTGCTTCTTCTTGCCGACCTGGAGCATGCCGATCGAGAAGTCGCAGGGGACGACGTACGCGCCGGTCTGCGCGAAGGGCAGCGAGGAGGTCGCCGTGCCGGCCGCGAGGTCGAGGATCTTCTGCGCGGGGCGCGCGTCGACCGCCTTCGCCACCTCCTTGCGCCAGCGCCGGTCCTGGCCGAGCGACAGCACGTCGTTGGTCAGGTCGTACCGTTCCGCCACGTCGTCGAACATCGAGGCGACTTCGTGCGGCTGCTTGTTCAGGGAGGCGCGGGTCACGCGCCCATTGTTGCAGCCCGGGTCCGGCGGCCCGGGTCCAGGGGACCGCGCCCGGCAGCCGGGTTCGGCAGCCGCGTCCAGGAGACCCCGCGCGGCTCAGCAGCCGCGTCCAGGGGACCGCGCGGCTCAGCGGCCCCGGTACACCAGCCGGCCGCCGATCACGGTCGCCACGCACGTCCCGGCGCCGCGGCGGACGAGTTCGGCGCGGTCGGCGACGTCGAACACGGCGAAGCGGGCGGGCCCGCCCGGGGCGAGCGGCGGCAGCAGGATCAGCGGGGCCGGGGACAGGGCGGGCGGGCCCGGGAGGCGGTCGGGGCGCCGCCCCAGCGCGAGTCCGGCCCGGCGCACCGCGTCGGCCACGGCGCGCGAGCGCAGCTCACCGGCGATCGCCACCGTGCCGTGCGCCAGCATCCGCTGTACTCCGCGGCGCGCGCTCGCGCCGAGGCGCCCGGGGTCGGCGCGGAAGATCGCCCGCGCCCGCTCCCCGCCGATGGGCTCGGTGCCGAGGGTGTCGGCCTCGCGCGGGTCGGGGTGGTAGGTGGCCTCCAGCAGCTCGGGGCCGTACGGGTTGAGCAGGCCCGGGGTGAGGATGCCGGGCCAGCGCCGCACCTTGGCGCGGGGCTCGGCGGCGGCCAGTTCCTCGTACGGGCCGACGGCGGCGACGACCGCCCCGTCGACCAGTACCGCCGTCCCGGGAGTCCGCTCGGCGACGTGAAGTGTCAGCACGGGGCGCCTAGTTGGAGGCGAGCAGCTTCAGCTCGGGGTGGGCCGTGCCGCCCTCGATGGCCGTGGAGGAGATGTGGGAGACGACGCGTTCGTCGACGGGGTCGTTCGCCGGGTCGTCGTGGACGACCAGGTGCTCGTACGTCGTCGCGCGCTGCGCCGGGACCCGGCCCGCCTTGCGGATCAGGTCGATGATCTCCAGGCGGTTGGAGCGGTGCTTGGCACCGGCCGAGGAGACCACGTTCTCCTCCAGCATGATCGAGCCGAGGTCGTCCGCGCCGTAGTGCAGGGACAGCTGGCCGACCTCCTTGCCGGTGGTCAGCCAGGAGCCCTGGATGTGCTGGACGTTGTCGAGGAACAGGCGGGCGATGGCGATCATCCGCAGGTACTCGAAGAGGGTGGCCTGCGTGCGGCCCTTCAGGTGGTTGTTCTCGGGCTGGTAGGTGTACGGGATGAAGGCGCGGAAGCCGCCCGTACGGTCCTGGACGTCCCGGATCATCCGCAGGTGCTCGATGCGCTCGGCGTTGGTCTCGCCGGTGCCCATGAGCATGGTGGACGTGGACTCCACGCCCAGCTTGTGCGCGGCCTCCATGATCTCCAGCCAGCGTTCGCCGCTCTCCTTGAGCGGGGCGATGGCCTTGCGGGGGCGCTCGGGGAGCAGTTCGGCGCCGGCGCCCGCGAAGGAGTCGAGTCCGGCCTCGTGGATCCGGGTGATGGCCTCCTCGACCGACACGCCGCTGATCCGGGCCATGTGCTCGATCTCGGAGGCGCCCAGGGAGTGGATCACCAGCTGCGGGAAGGCGTCCTTGATGGCCTTGAAGTGCTTCTCGTAGTACTCGACGCCGTAGTCCGGGTGGTGGCCGCCCTGGAACATGATCTGGGTGCCGCCCAGTTCGACGGTCTCCGCGCAGCGGCGCAGGATGTCGTCGAGGTCGCGGGTCCAGCCCTTCGCCGTGTCCTTGGGGGCCGCGTAGAAGGCGCAGAACTTGCACGCCGTGACGCACACGTTCGTGTAGTTGATGTTGCGCTCGATGATGTACGTCGCGATGTGCTCGATACCGGCGTACTTGCGGCGGCGTACGGCGTCGGCGGCGGCGCCCAGCGCGTGCAGCGGGGCGTCACGGTAGAGGACGAGGGCCTCTTCCGGGGTGATCCGCCCACCGGCTGCGGCACGGTCGAGAACGGACTGGAGGTCGGCCTGCTCGGTCACCGGGGCGTCCCTTTCGTCTTCGTCGAGTTCGTCATCGTCAGGGGCTTCTGGACGGACCGGACCAGCCTACGCCAGCCGCTCCGGCCACCCGACCTCAGGCCGCGTACGCCCCGATCAGCAGCCCCACCAGGGCACCCGCCAGCAGGAACGGCCCGAACGGAATCGCCGTCCTGCGCCCCGCACGCCGTACGACGACGAGCGCGCCGCCGTACACCGCGCCCAGCAGGAACCCGGCGAACGTGCCGAGCAGCACCGTCGGCCAGCCGTACCACCCGAGTACGGCGCCGATGCCGAGCGCCAGCTTCACATCGCCGAAGCCCATGCCGGCCTGGTTGACGAGCCACAGCACGAAGAACCCGGCACCGAGGGCGAGTGCCCCGTAGAGCGCGGTGGGCCAGTCCCCGGCGTGTTCCGGCACCAGCGCGGCCACCCCGAGCAGCGCGAGCGCGCCCCCCGCGAGCGGCAGCGTCAGCGGGTCCGGCAACCGCCCCACCCTGAAGTCCACGGCCGCCAGCAACACCCCGACCGGCCCGGCCAACAGCCACACGACCAGCTCGGGCCGGGTGCCGGTGGCGACGGCGAGGGCGGCGCAGAGGAGGGCGGTGACGGTGGAGAGGAGGAGGGCGGAGGAGTTGGAGGGGGCGGAGGAGCTGGACGGGGCGGAGGAGCTGGACGGGGCGGAGGGGGCGTCGTCGGGCGTGCCCGGCAGGGGCGCCGCATCCTGCGCGCTCTCGCTCTCGCTCTCCTGGCCACGCGCCCCGCATCGCCCGCACGGGGTCCGGCCCAGCCACCCCCGCAGGGCGTGTCCCCGCGGGCAGTGGGTGCGCCACGGCTCCTCGGGCGGGACGGCGAAGCGGTGCACGGCGCGGGGCAGCAGGGCGCCCGTGGCCGCGCCCCACAGTGCGGCGAGGGCCGTCAGCAGCAGGTCGGCCGTGTCGCCGGACGACAGGTCCACCGGGTCACCCGACCCGGGACATCCGCGCGACCGGGTTCCCCTCGGCCGAACTGTCGCCCGTGTAGGTCAGGTCGTCGCCGGTCGGTGTCAGCTCGACCGGGTGCGGGGCGGGGTCGCAGCCGGCGTGGTTGCCCGGCGCGCCCGTGGACGTGGCGGTGATCCGTGTCGCCGTGACCTGCTTGAGGGTGAGGATGTCGGTGCAGACGGCGCCGAGCTGGTCGGTCTGCTTCAGCCGGCCCAACTCCTCGCCCACGGCCGCCTGGTGGACGGTGAGCCGGAAGGTGCCCATGGGCAGGGTGCCGCCGAGTCCGCTGGCCGGGCCCTCCCAGGTGCCGAGGTAGCGGGCGGGGACGGCGCCGCTCGCGGTGGGTTCCGGACTGTCCGAGGTCTGGGTGGGTTCGGCGGTCGGCGAGTGGCCGTCGCCGCTGCCGTCGCCGGGGGTGGGCGCGGACGGGGACGCCGAGGCCCCGGGGGTGGACGCGTGGGTGGAGGAGACGGCGCCGCCTGCCGTGTCGTTGCCGCCGCCGGACCAGGGCCGCAGCAGCGCGCCGAGCCCCAGGGTCGTGACGGCCAGCGCGCCCGCGACGGCCAGCGCCACGGTGCAGCTCACGCGTCTGCCGCGCCCGTTCTCGCCGGGCGTCGAGGAGGCCGCCACGCTGACGGCGACCTTGCCGGGCGCGGTCGGCCCCCCGGCCCCGGACATGGCGCCGGGTGCGACCGTCTGCGCGCCCGCCCCTCCCGCGCCCTGTGTCATCACGGGAGGCGGCCCGAACTCGCCCAGGACCGCGGCCCCCTTCGGGGCGCCGTCCACCGAGACGCTGCTGAACCCCACGAGCCCCGACGGCGCCTCCCCCGGGCCCCCTGTCGTCTCCAGGTTCAGCAGTTGTACGGCGCTGCGGCTGACCTGTTCGACCAGCGCGCCCGGGAGCCAGCCGCCGGAGACGAGGCGGGCGGCGCCCTCGGGGGCTAGGCGGCGGGCGACCTGGCCGGGGGCCGGGCGGGCGGCCGGGTCCTTCGCCAGGCAGGCGGCGGCGACCTCGCGCAGGTCCCCGCTCAGCCCGTCGAGTTCCGGTTCCTCGTGGACGACCTTGTAGAGCAGCGCGGCCGAGGAGTCGCCCGGGAACGGGGGCTCGCCGGTCGCCGCGTAGGCGAGGACGGCGCCGAGGGAGAAGACGTCGGCCGCGCCGGTGACGCCCTTGCCGAGGATCTGCTCGGGGGACATGTAGCCGGGCGAGCCGACGGAGACGCCGGTCGAGGTGAGGGAGGCCGTGCCGTCGCTGGCGCGGGCGATGCCGAAGTCGATGAGGAGCGGGCCGTCCATGGTCAGCAGGACGTTGGAGGGCTTCACGTCCCGGTGGACCAGGCCCAGTTCGTGCACGGCGGCCAGCGCCTCGGCGAGGCCCGCGCCCAGGGCCCGCACGGTGTGCGCGGGCAGCGGACCGCCGAGGTCCCGGACGGCCGCGGCGAGGGAGGGCCCGGCCGCGTAGGCGGTGGCGACCCAGGGCACCGGGGCCCCCGGGTCCGCGTCCAGGACCGGCGCGGTCCAGGCGCCGCCGACCCGGCGCGCGGCCGCCACCTCACGCCGGAAACGGGCCCGGAACTCCTCGTCCAGCGCGAGATGCGGATGCACGATCTTCACGGCGACCGTGCGGCCCCCCGCGCTGCGGCCCAGATACACGCGGCCCATGCCGCCGGAACCGAGCCGGCCGAGGAGCCGGTAGGGCCCGACGGCGGCCGGCTCGTCGGCCGCGAGCGGCTGCATGGCGTCCACTGGCGTCCACCTCTCCCCCGGTCCCCCCGGTGCGCCTTCACCACGCGCGGCGTGGTGAAGGCAGCGTAGTGACTACGGCCGCAGCAGATCCACCGCCACATCCGCCGGGAAGCCCGTCGTCGGACCGACCCGGCGGGCGAACTCGGAGACGGCGGCCAGTTGGGGGGCGCCGAAGCTGAAGTCGAGGGTGGTGAAGTACTGCTCAAGGGTGGCCTGGTCGAAGGTCTCCCAGCGGGAGGCCTGTTCGGCGACCTTGGTGACCTCTTCGAGGGAGAGGTCGCGGGAGGCGAGGAAGGCCTCGTGGACCTGGCGGGTGACCTCGGGCTCGCGCTCCAGGTAGTCGCGGCGGGCGGCCCAGACGGCGAAGACGAAGGGCAGGCCGGTCCACTCCTTCCACAGGGCACCGAGGTCGTGCACCTCCAGGCCGAGCTTGGGGCCGTAGTGGAGGTTGGCGCGCAGGGCGGCGTCGCCGATGAGGACGGCGGCGTCGGCCTCCTGCATCATCAGGCCGAGGTCCGGCGGGCAGGTGTAGTAGTCGGGCCGCACTCCGTACCGCTCGGCCAGCAGGAGCTGGGCGAGACGGACCGAGGTGCGCGAGGTCGACCCGAGGGCCACACGGGCGCCGTCGAGCCGGTCGAGGGGCACCTGCGAGACGATCACGCAGGACATCACCGGGCCGTCGCAGCCGACGGCGATGTCCGGGAAGGCGACGAGGTCGTCCGCGTTGCGCAGGAACTCGACGAGAGTGATCGGGCCGATGTCGAGATCGCCGCGCACGAGCTGCTCGCTGAGCTTCTCCGGGGTGTCCTTCGTGAGCTCGAAGTCGAGGAGCGTGCCCGTTCTCGCGAGCCCCCAGTAGAGGGGCAGGCAGTTCAGGAACTGGATGTGGCCGACGCGCGGCCGGGTGCGAGAATTGTCCACATCGCGAGACTAGACCCCATGCGGTACGGTGCCAGGACCGACCCCGTCCCCCGCACAGCCTTCCGGCGGTTCAAACATTCGGGTGACGTGATCTTGGCCCCTATTGCTTTCCGGTGCCTGCGTGCTAAGCTCGCCGCAAGTTGCAGTTTGGTTTCCCTTGCAGTACAGAGCCTGCGGAGCATGTGACCGCGGGCTCTCGTCGTTTTCAGACGAATGCAATTGTGCAGCACCGTTTCGCACGTGCAGGTTCTGGAGCAGGGCAACCCTTTTGAGCCCAAGGAGGGCTTATGGCTACCGGAACCGTTAAGTGGTTCAACGCCGAAAAGGGCTTTGGCTTCATCGCCCAGGAGGGCGGCGGCCCCGACGTCTTCGTTCACTACTCCGCGATCAACGCCAGCGGCTTCCGCTCCCTTGAGGAGAACCAGGCCGTGAGCTTCGACGTGACGCAGGGCCCGAAGGGTCCGCAGGCGGAGAACGTCACCCCCGTCTGATCTCTGCCTTGTCGCAGAACCTGAGTGCAGTACCCAAGGAGCCCCACGCCGTAAGGCGACGGGGCTCCTGCCTTTTTCTGTTCATTTCCCGTTCATATGACTTCCGCCGAGGAAGGCGGCCCATGTCGAAGGGGAGAGGGTGAGGTGGGGGGCAGTGGGGGGTTGCTTGGAGTCGCGGATGTGGATGGCGGTGGGGTGGGCGGCTATCTCCAGGCATTCGCCACCCTCGCCGTCGCTGTAGGTGGACTTGCGCCAGGTGTAGGCGAATTCGAGGCATTCGCCGCCTTCGCCGCTGCTGTAGCTGGACTTGAACCAGGGCAGGTTCTCGGTGCTCAAAGCTCCTCCAGCTTCTGCGTGATCAGGGTGCGAGTCTCCATGGGACTTAGTGCCATGGCGCGCATGATCCCATAGCGGTCCGCGATCTTACGGACCTCCTCCGCGTCTGCGATGAGCTGCGGGAAGCCCTGCGCTTCCATGTACGCCACCTGGCTGTGCCCCTTCGGAACGAGCAGGTTGAACGCGCTGTCCAGATTAGGGTGTTCGGCACGATGAGTCGGCATCACCTGGATCTCGACGTTCCGCATACCGCCCACCCGCAGCAGGTTGTACAGCTGGGCCTTGAAGATGGCGGCTCCGCCGATCGGCCGGTCCAGGAGAACCTCTTCGAGCACGTAGCTGACGATGGGAGCAGGCCAGCGCTCGAAGACCTGCTGCCTGGAGAGCCTGTCGGCAACCCGCTTCTCGATGGTCTCCTCACTCAGGAACGGCCGCCGCTGACGGAAGACTGCCTGAGCGTAGTCCTCAGTCTGCAAGAGCCCCGGCATCGCCTGATTGGCATAGAAGTGCAGCTCAACCGCATCCGCTTCCATAGCCGCGTAGTTCCGGTACCACTCCGGATGCCGGGTCCTCGCCCTCGCCATCGCCTCCTCCACCTGCGGGATGACCTCCTTGAACAACCCCTTCGCGTCCAGCAGGTCGTCCGCCTTCTCCAGAAGTTCCGGCCTCGGCGTCCGTACCCCCCGCTCCACGGCGGAGATGAGATCGGGGCCGTAGCCCAGCATCGCGCCGAACTCCCTCTGGCCGAACCCCGCCCGCTCGCGCAACAGCTTCAACTGCTTGCCCAGGACGATGAACACCGCCGCCGAGCCGTTCGCCTCGGCCGGGGTCTCCGGCCTGCGCTCCTGTTCCTCTGACACGACGTCCTCCGACGACTCGTACACCAAACGAACCGCACGCGTACGACTACGTACAGTCGCGGGATCTCCCCTGGTCAGCGTAGGGAGAAGTCACCACGCTCGGTGATGTGAATCTGGAAATCTCCACCCCCCTCATCGAATTCGTCCAGCGCCTCAGCCCCACCCCGCGCGGTGCCCGGCTGGCCCGCCGGCTGGCCGCGAACTGGCTCGCGACCTGGGGTTACCCGCATACCGGGGACCCGAACGACACCGTGCAGCACCTCGTGGCCGAGCTGGCGGCGAACGCGGTCACCCACGGTCGCGTGCCGGGACGGGACTTCGAGCTGCGGTTGCTGCTGCTGCGTTCGCAGGACACCGTGCGTATCGAGGTGAGCGACGCGCGGGGTGACCGTACGCTCCGGTTCCTCGACGGGGCGCTGGAGGACGAGTGCGGGCGGGGGCTCGTCCTGGTGCAGGTGCTGGCGTCGCGGTGGGGGCTGGTGGAGCGGGACGTCGGCAAGACGGTGTGGGCGGAGGTCGCGCTCGGTGGCGGGCGCGGGGCGAGGGCGGCTACAGCCGGGGCCGGCGGTCGTTGCCCTCGTACAGGGCCTCCACCTGAGCGGCGAAGTCCTTCATGATCTTCTCCCGGCGCAGCTTCATCGAGGGGGTCAGGTGTCCTGCCGTCTCGGTGAAGTCGGTCGGCAGGACGGCGAAGCGGCGGATGGACTCGGGGCGGGAGACGAGCTGGTTGGCCTCGTCCACGACGTGCTGGAGGATCGCCTCCAACTCGCGGTCGCCGAGGAGCAGTTCCGGCGGGACGGGGTGCTTGCCGTTCATGCGGCGCCAGTGGCTGATGCCGTCCGGGTCGAGGGTGAAGAGGGCGGCGATGTAGGGGCGGCCGTCGCCGACGAGCATGCACTGCGAGATCAGGGGGTGCTGGCGCAGCCAGTTCTCCAGCGGCGCCGGGGCCACCGACTTGCCGCCCGCCGTGATCAGCAGTTCCTTCTTGCGGCCGGTGATGGTCAGATAGCCGTCGTCGTCGAGCGAGCCGAGGTCGCCGGTGTGCAGCCAGCCGTCGCGGGTGGCGGGGACGACGCCACCGGCCCCCGGGTCCCAGTAGCCGCGCATGACGTGGTCCCCGGCGACGAGGATCTCGCCGTCGGCGGCGATCCGTACCCGGGTGCCGGGCATGGGCCAGCCGACGGTGCCGAGGCGGGGCTTGAGGGGCGGGGTGACCGTGCTGGCGGCGGTGGTCTCGGTCAGGCCGTAGCCCTCGAAGATCTCGATGCCGGCGCCGGCGTAGAAGGCGGCCAGGCGGCGGCCGAGCGGGGATCCGCCGCTGATGGCGTAACGGACCTTGCCGCCCATGGCGTTGCGGATGCGCCGGTAGACGAGCGGGTCGTAGAGGGAGCGGGCTGCCCTGAGGGAGGCGCCGGGGCCGCTGCCGGTGCCGGTCTGCCGGGCCTCCAGCGCCTCGCCGTAGCGGACGGCCGTGGCGGCGGCGCGGTCGAAGGTGGACACCTTGCCGTTCGACTCGGCGCTCGCGCGGGCCGAGTTGAAGACCTTCTCCAGCATGTACGGGATGGTGAGGAGGCAGGTCGGGCGGAACGCGGCGAGGTCGGGGAGGAGTTGGGCGGCGTCCAGGCTGGGCGCGTGCCCGAGCCGTACCCGCGCGCGGATGCACGCGATGGCGACCATGCGGCCGAAGACGTGGGACATCGGCAGGAACAGCAGCACCGACGTCTCCTCGCTGGTCTTCGCCTTGAAGACCGGGTGGAGGAGTTCGATGGCGTTGTCGACCTCGGCGAAGAAGTTGCCGTGGGACAGGGCGCAGCCCTTGGGGCGGCCGGTGGTGCCCGAGGTGTAGATGAGCGTGGCGAGGGTGTCGGGGCCGAGCATGCCCCGGCGCACGCTGACCTCGCCGTCCGGTACGGGCTCGCCGACCTGGGCCAGTTGGCGCACGTGCCCCTGGTCCATCGCCCACAGGTGCCTGAGGTGGGGCAGGCGCTCCCGCTCGGGGCCGATCTCGGCGGCCTGTTCCTCGGTCTCGGTGACGAGGGCGACGGCGCCGGAGTCGTGCAGGATCCAGCGGCTCTGGAAGAGGGAGGCGGTGGGGTAGATCGGCACGGTGACCAGGCCGGCGGCCCAGGCGGCGAAGTCCAGCAGGGTCCACTCGTAGGTGGTGCGGGCCATGACGGCGATCCGGTCGCCGGGCACGAGTCCGGCCGCGATCAGTCCCTTGGCCGCGGCCAGGACCTCGGCGGCGAAGGCCTCCGCCGTCACGTCCTCCCAGTGGCCGTCGGTCCGCTTGCGGCTGATCACCACCGTGCCGGGGGCGGCCTTCGCGTTGTCGAACGGCAGGTCCGCGAGCGAGCCGTGCCGCACCGGGGGTGTGAACGGCGGGACGTACGCCTCCCGCACGGTCCCGTTCAGCCGCTGGATCAGGGGCTCCACCAGGATCGGCCGGCCGTCGTAGTCGACGGCCGTGACGGGCGTACCGGAGGAGAGGGGGACGCTCGAGTAAGAGGTCGACACGGGGCGGCTCCTGTGGCGTGCAGCGGCGGCGAAGTGCCGGCTGCATGACGTACGTGCCTCGCACACCGAGGCGTTCACCGTGGGCGGGCCTTCGGGGGCGAGTTACCGCCGGTTAGCGAGTTACCGCCGGTTAGCCAGGTGATCGTACGAGGCCGGTGTGGGGGGCTCGTGCGGGTTCGGCGGCGATCCGGGGCCGGGCGTGTGCAGCCTCGGAGTTTCCGTGAGGGCAGCTCCGCTTCAGGGCGCCGGTGCGGGCTAGTCACCGTAGGGCGTCTGAGCGTTGCCGGGTGCGAGTAGTTCGTGGCTTGTCGCGCAGTTCCCCGCGCCCCTTAGGTTGGTCAGCTCCAGCACTCTCAAGAGGCACAGGAAACTACGCAAACAACCCCAACACACCCGCAGCCGACAACGGCGAGGCACCGACCCAAGGGGCGCGGGGAACTGCGCGAACGGCCCCCGCGCAGCCGCAGCCGACAACGACGAGGCACCCACG
>NZ_JBICZA010000005.1:0-101992 GCF_043201585.1 Streptomyces sp. NPDC048297 | reverse complement strand
ACCCGAGGGGCGCGGGGAACTGCGCGAACGGCCCCCGCGCAGCCGCACCCGACAACGACGAGGCACCCACCCGAGGGGCGCGGGGAACTGCGCGAACGGCCCCCGCGCAGCCGCACCCGACAACGACGAGGCACCCACCCGAGGGGCGCGGGGAACTGCGCGAACAACCCCCACACACCCGCACCCGACAACGGCGAGGCACCCACCCAAGGGGCGCGGGGAACTGCGCGGACGGCACAGACGCAGCCGCACCCGGCAACGGCGGGGCACCCGCCCAAGGGGCGCGGGGAACTGCGCGGACGGCACAGACGCAGCCGCACCCGACAACGACGAGGCACCCACCCAAGGGGCGCGGGGAACTGCGCGGACGCAGCCGCACCCGGCGACGGTGAGGTGACCCCTACTGGGCCGCGTCCTCCTGGCTGCGGTTGGATTCCAGGTTGGCCTTCATGCGGTCGACGCGGGTGACGATCTGGGCCGAGGCGCGGTCGCGCTCCTTGCGGAGGAGGACGAAGCTGAGCGGGGCCGAGAGGATCAGCGAGAGGAGGAGGACCCACAGGAGGTTGGAGTCGCCGAAACCGCGCGGGACGATGCCGGAGTAGACGGCTCCCCAGACGACCACGAGGCAGCCGGCGAAGATGCCGAGGCGCATCAGCGTGTAGCGGAGCATCTCAATCCACTCTTCCGATTCCAAACAGGGGCATCGTCCAGTGAAGCACGGTGCGCATCCGATCTTGCAGCGGGGTCGATGCGGGGTCAGTGCAGCGGCAGCAGCATGATGATGTCGTCGCGGTCGTCACCGGGGGCGACCCGGATCGCACCGGGCACCCGCCCGACCTCCTTGTAGCCGCAGGAGCCGTAGAACCGCTCAAGCCCGAGCCCGCCCCGGCAGGTCAGCCGTATCGCCTCGATGCCCTCGAAGCCGCGCGCCGCGCCCTCCGCGGCGGCCAGCAGATCGCGGCCGTACCCCTTGCCCTGGTGCCGGGGATGCACCATCACCGTGTACAGCCACAGCCAGTGCCTCATCAGCCGGTGCGTGTTGTGGGTGAGGAACGCCGCCGCGGCGACGGCCCCGGCCTCGTCCCGGCCCACGAGCAGCCGGGCGCGGCCCTCGGCCATGGCCACGAAGTGCTTGAGCAGCTCCGGGCGTATGTCCGCGGCCGTCACCGGCGGCACGAACCCGACGGAGCCGCCCGCGTTCGAGACGTCCGTCCACAGCGTGAGCAGTTCGTCCCTGAAGGAGGGCGAGACCACCGGGTCCAGCTCGAAGGTCAGCGCCACGCGGTCACACCCGCATCGGCTGCGGCGACTCGCGGCGCAGCGGGTCCGCGCCGTCGTACTCGCGGATGATCTCGTAGCGGGTGTTCCGCTCGACCGGGCGGAAGCCGGCGTCGCGGATCAGGTCGAGCAGGTCCTCGCGGGTCAGCTTGTTCGGGGTGCCGTAGTTGTCCGCGTCGTGCGTGATCTTGTACTCGACGACCGAGCCGTCCATGTCGTCGGCGCCGTGCTGGAGGGCGAGCTGAGCGGTCTGCACGCCGTGCATCACCCAGAAGACCTTCACGTGCGGGACGTTGTCGAACAGCAGACGGGAGACGGCGAAGGTCTTGAGGGCCTCCGCGCCGGTGGCCATGGTCGTACGGGCCTGGAGCTTGTTGCGGACCTTGCCGTCCTGCATGTCCACGAAGTCGTGCTGGTAGCGCAGCGGGATGAAGACCTGGAAGCCGTTCGTCTCGTCCTGGAGCTCACGCAGGCGCAGGACGTGGTCGACGCGGTGGCGCGGCTCCTCGATGTGGCCGTACAGCATGGTGGCCGGGGTCTTCAGACCCTTCTCGTGCGCCAGGCGGTGGATGCGGGACCAGTCCTCCCAGTGCGTGCGGTGGTCCACGATGTGCTGGCGGACCTCCCAGTCGAAGATCTCCGCGCCGCCGCCGGTCAGCGACTCCAGACCGGCGTCGATCAGCTCGTCGAGGATCTCCGACGCCGACAGGCCCGAGATGGTCTCGAAGTGGTGGATCTCCGTGGCCGTGAACGCCTTCAGGGAGACGTGCGGCAGGGCGGCCTTCAGCTCCCGCAGCGAGCGCGGGTAGTAGCGCCACGGCAGGTTCGGGTGCAGGCCGTTGACGATGTGCAGTTCGGTGAGGTTCTCCGACTCCATCGCCTTGGCGAGCCGGACGGCCTCCTCGATGCGCATCGTGTACGCGTCCTTCTCGCCCGGCTTGCGCTGGAACGAGCAGTAGGCGCAGGACGCCGTGCACACGTTCGTCATGTTCAGGTGACGGTTGACGTTGAAGTGCACGACGTCGCCGTTCTTACGCGTGCGCACCTCGTGGGCGAGTCCGCCCAGCCACGCCAGATCGTCCGACTCGTACAGCGCGATGCCGTCCTCGCGAGTCAGCCGCTCACCGGAGCGGACCTTCTCCTCCAGCTCGCGCTTGAGCCCGACGTCCATACCCACACCTTTCTCCGACAGCCCGACCAACGGTATCCCTACACCTCTTCGGGCAGTTCCCCGACCCGGTTCTCCCACTTCGTGGACAGCACGATCGTGGTACGGGTCCGGGAGACCCCCTTGGTCCCGCTCAGCCGCCGGATGATCCGCTCCAGGCCGTCCACGTCCGCCGCCCGCACCTTGAGCATGAACGAGTCGTCGCCGGCGATGAACCAGCAGTCCTCGATCTCCGGCAGGTCCTTGAGCCGCTGGGCCACGTCCTCGTGGTCGGCGGCGTCGGACAGCGAGATGCCGATCAGGGCGGTCACGCCGAGGCCGAGGGAGGCCGCGTTCACCGTGGCCCGGTAGCCGGTGATGACACCCGCCGCCTCCAGCCGGTTGATCCGGTCGGTGACGCTGGGCCCCGACAGGCCGACGAGGCGCCCCAGCTCCGCGTACGAGGCCCGGCCGTTCTCCCTCAGGGCCTGGATGAGCTGCCTGTCCACCGCGTCCATGCGATCGAAGCCTTCCGCTGAAGAGTTCCCGAAGTGATGAGAGGTACTGCGAGGCGCGCTAACGGTCCGTGCGGTCGGCACCGCCGCCCAGCTCGCCCTTCCAGCGCCGGTACAGGCCGTGCCCGACGCCCGCCGCGTCCAGCACCCGCCCGGCGACGAAGTCCACCAGGTCCTGGATGTGGGTGGCGCCCGCGTAGAAGGCCGGCGAGGCCGGCACCACGCTCGCACCCGCGTCGTCCAGGGCCACCAGGTGCCGCAGGGTCTGCCCGTTCAGCGGGGCCTCCCGCACGGCCACGACCAGCGGCCGGCGCTCCTTCAGCGTCACGCTCGCCGCGCGCTGGAGCAGGTCCTTGGACAGTCCCAGGGCGACACCGGCGACGGCGGCCGTGGAGGCCGGCACGACGAGCATCCCCTTCGCCGGGTACGACCCCGAGGACGGTCCGGCCGCGAGGTCCCCCGCGTTCCAGTACCGCACCCCGCTGACGTCCACGTCGAAGGTCCCGGGCTTGCCGTCGGCACCCCGGGCGAGCCATTCCCGCAGGTCCTCCTGCCAGTGCGCGTCCCGGAACGAGATCCCCGTCTCGTCCAGCAGCGTCAGCCGCGAGGCCCGGCTGACCACCAGGTCCGCCGCCTCCCCCGCGTCCAGCAGCGCGCGCAGCACGGCAGCCGCGTACGGCGTCCCGGAAGCTCCGGACACCCCCACGATCCAAGGCGCGCGCTGCGTTTCTCCTGCGTTCACACCTTGAGCGTACCGGTGAGATGTCGACTGCTCAGGACCGGTCGGGTGCCTTGGGGTCGACGGGGAGGGTGCCGGTGGGGATCACCAGCTTGCCGAGGGGCGAGTGCACGGTCAGCTCGGGGCCGTAGCGAACGGTGTCCCGGCCCAGGTAGCCGTCAGGGCTCGGGTTCCACATGGTGACGACATGCCCCTGGAGCGGGTCGAGCACCAGGTAGTTCGCAATGCCCCGGGAGGCGTACCAGCGGGGTTTCAGCTCGTAGTCCCGCCGGATGCTTTCCGGCGAGACGACTTCCGCGACGAACTCGATGAGGTCCGGCGCGTAGGAGCTGTGGTTCTCGGCCTCCGCCTCGGCCGGGATGACCGCGAGGTCCGGGCAGAACTCGTGGGCGTCGTCGAAAGGGAACGCGACGTCGGTCACCACGACCCAGCCTGTCGGCAGCTGCGGTTCGACGATCCCCCAGAAGCTCTGGATCGTCCTCCCGTGGAACGGCCTGACCGGGTTCATCACGATGCTGCCCTCGACAATCTCCGTGACATAGCCGGGGAACATGTCCTCCAGCTTGCTGAGCTGCGAGTGCAGGCGATCGATGCCCGAGACGGTCACGCTGGCCTCCCTGGGGGTCCTGCCCTCGATGGTAGGCCGACCGTACTCAGACCGTCAGGCCCCGGACCAGCAGGTCGAGGAGGGCGCACACGAAGAGGGCAATGCCGATGAAGCCGTTGACCGAGAAGAAGGCGCGGTTCACGCGGGAGAGGTCGTGGGGGCGGACGATGCGGTGTTCGTAGAGGAAGGCGCCCGCGACGACGACCAGGCCCAGCCAGAAGAACGCGCCGGCGTGGGTGGCGAGGGCGTACCAGACGAACAGGGCCGTGGTGAGGGTGTGGCAGACGCGGGCGCCCCAGATCGCGGCCGGGATGCCGAAGCGGGCCGGGACCGACATGACGCCGATCTCGCGGTCGGTCTCGACGTCCTGGCAGGCGTAGATCAGGTCGAAGCCGCCGATCCAGATGCCGACGGCGAGGCCGAGGATCACCGCGTCCCAGGACCAGGTACCGGAGATCGCGAGCCAGCCGCCGACCGGGCCCATCGCCTGGGCCAGGCCCAGGATGGCCTGCGGGAAGTTCGTGAACCGCTTGCCGTAGGGGTAGACGACCATCGGGATCACCGCGATGGGGGCCAGGGCCAGGCAGAGCGGGTTGAGGAGGGCCGCGGCGCCCAGGAAGACCACCAGGGCGATCAGGGCGCCCGTCCAGGCGTGCCGCACCGACATCGCGCCGGTGACCAGCTCGCGGTGGGCGGTGCGGGGGTTACGGGCGTCGATCTCGCGGTCGATGATCCGGTTGACCGCCATGGCGAAGGTGCGCAGGCCGACCATGCAGATCGTCACCAGCAGCAGCCGGCCCCAGTGGATGTTCCTGTCCCACTGGAACATGGCGGTCAGCGCGGCGATGTAGGCGAAGGGGAGCGCGAAGACCGAGTGCTCGATCATCACCAGGCGCAGGAACGCCCTGGTGCGTCCCGGCCGCGGGAGTGCCGCGGAGGCGGTGCTCACAGGCCGTACTCCTTCCAGCGGCGGTCCACCAGGGCCGCCGTATCCGGGTCCGAGAGGACCATGTCCGGCCACCCGCCGTCGCGGGTGTAGCCCTCCTCCGGCCACTTCTTCGTGGCGTCGATACCCGCCTTGCCGCCCCAGAACTGCTGGTAGGAGGCGTGGTCGAGATGGTCGACGGGGCCCTCGACGACGGTCAGGTCACGGGCGTAGTCCGTGTTGCCGAGCGCCCGCCAGGCGACCTCGTGCAGGTCGTGGACGTCGCAGTCGGAGTCCACGACCACGATCAGCTTGGTGAGGGACATCATGTGGGCCCCCCAGATCGCGTGCATGACCTTCTGGGCGTGCTTCGGGTACTTCTTGTCGATCGAGACGATCGCACAGTTGTGGAAGCCGCCGGCCTCGGGCAGGTGGTAGTCCACGATGTCCGGGACGATGATCTTCAGCAGGGGCAGGAAGAAGCGTTCCGTGGCGCGGCCGAGGGGACCGTCCTCCGTGGGGGGCCTGCCGACGACGATCGACTGGAGCAGCGGGCGCCTGCGCATGGTGACGCAGTCGATCGTCAGCGCCGGGAAGGGCTCCTGCGGGGTGTAGAAGCCGGTGTGGTCGCCGAAGGGGCCCTCCGGCAGCATCTCGCCCGGCTCAAGCCAGCCCTCGATGACGACCTCGGCGTTCGCCGGCACCTGGAGCGGGACCGTCTTGCAGTCGACCATCTCGATCCGCTTGCCCGCGAGGAACCCGGCGAACAGGTACTCGTCGATGTCACCGGGCAGCGGGGCGGTGGAGGCGTAGCTGACGGCGGGCGGGCAGCCGAAGGCGATGGCGACCGGCAGCCGCTCGCCGCGCCGCGCCGCCACCTGGTAGTGGTTCCGGCTGTCCTTGTGGATCTGCCAGTGCATGCCGATCGTGCGCTTGTCGTGGCGCTGGAGGCGGTACAGGCCCAGGTTGCGGATGCCGGTCTCGGGGTCCTTGGTGTGGGTGAGGCCGAGGTTGAAGAAGGAGCCGCCGTCCTTCGGCCAGGTGAACAGGGCCGGCAGCTTGTCCAGGTCCACGTCGTCGCCGGTGAGGACGACCTCCTGCACGGGGGCGCTGTCGGCCTTCACCTTCTTCGGCGGCACGTGCGCCATCGCGCCGAGCTTCCCGAAGGCCTCGCGCACACCGACGAAGCCGTGCGGCAGCTCGGGGCGCAGCAGGCCGCCGATCTTCTCGGAGATCTCGCCGTACGACTTCAGGCCCAGCGCCTTCAGGAGGCGGCGGTCGGTGCCGAAGACGTTCATCGCGAGGGGCATCGAGGAGCCCTTCACGTTCTCGAAGAGGAGGGCGGGGCCGCCGGACTTCTGGACCCGGTCGACGATCTCCCCGACCTCCAGGTACGGGTCGACCTCGGCTTTGATGCGCTTGAGGTCTCCCTCGCGCTCCAGGGCGCGGAGGAGGGAGCGAAGATCGTCGTAAGCCATGGGGTAAGTATCGCCGACGGGCGGATTCGCGCCGTGAGTGGGCTGGCCGTTGCCGGGTGCGGGTGTGTGGGGGCTGGTCGCGCCCACGTGGCGGAGCCGCACATCGATACAGTCCCGCGCCCCTGGGGAGTTGCAGTGAGCCGTGCCTGGATTCGTCCCGCTAGTCTGGCTCGGTCGTCGGGCCGCCTTACATGTCGGGGGATTTGTGCGCCATGGTCAGGTATCTGCCGTTTTTGTTGGTTCTGGCGTTGTGGGTCTATGCCTTTGTGGATTGTCTGAACACGCCTGAGGACGAGGTGCGGCATCTGCCGAAGGTGGTGTGGGTGATCGTCATCCTGCTGTTCGGCGAGGTGCTGGTCGGGCCGGTCGCGTGGCTGGTGACCGGCAAGGTGCGGCGCGGCGGCCCGGCTGGGGGTACCCCCTCCGGGGGAGGATCCACGCCGTCGCGGTGGCACCGGAACACCGCCGCGAACTGGGTGGCCCCGGACGACAATCCCGACTTCCTGAAGTCCCTCGACAAGGACGATCCGAAGAACGACTGACCCATGGAATTCCGGCTGCTCGTCACCTTCGAGAAGGTCGCCACCGTGCTGAGTTTCACGCGGGCCGCGGCCGAGTTGTCGTATGCCCAGTCGAGTGTGACCAGCCAGGTCCGGGCGCTGGAGTCGGACCTCGGGGTCGAGTTGTTCGACCGGCTCGGCAGCAGGATCAGGCTCACCGAGGCGGGCGAGCGGCTGCTGCCGTACGCCCGGGAGATGATCGAGCTGGCCGAGGAGGCGCGGGCGGCGGTCACCGGGCCGCAGGAGCCGTCCGGGACGCTGACCGTCGGCACCATGGAGTCCCTGACCTCCTACCGGCTGCCCCCGCTGCTGGAGTACTTCCACCACCGCCACCCCCAGGTACGGCTCGCGCTGCGCACCACGATCGGCGACGAGACACGGCAGGCGCTGCGGCAGGGCACGTACGACGTCGGGTTCCTGATGGAGGCGGAGACCGAGCACCCGGGGCTCACGAGCGCGGTGCTGGCGGTGGAGCCGCTGGCGCTGGTCGCGGCCCGCGGGCACGCCCTGGCCGGACGGCCGGTCGAGACGGCCGAGCTGACCGGGCAGTCCCTGCTGGCCACCGAGCCCGGCTGCGCCTACCGGGACCTGTTCGAGCGGGAGTTGACGGCGCTGGAGCCGGTGGCGTTCACGGAGTTCGGCACGATCGAGGCGACCAAACGCGCGGCGGCGGCCGGCCTCGGGATCGCGCTGCTGCCCGAGGTGACGGTCGCCGCCGAACTCGCGGAGGGCTCCCTCGTACGCCTTGGCTGGGAGCCGCCGTTCACGCTTCGCACGCAGCTGGCGTGGCGGGCCGGGAAGCGGCTTGCGGCCCATGCGCGGCTGTTCGTGGAGCGGGCCCGGCAACTGGTGTCCGAGCAGGCCGGGCCAGCGTGACCTTCAGGCTCGCCGTCACGATCAGCGGGACGCCGAGGGCCTGGACGAGGCCGATGTGGTGGCCGTACACCACCCAGTCCATGAGCAGCGCGACCGCCGGGTAGACGAAGGCGAGGACGGCGATCTTCGCGGTCGGGAGCTGGGCGTAGGCGGCGTACATGAGGACGTACATCACGCCGGTGTGGACGAGGCCGAGCCCGACCAGCCAGCCCCAGTCCCAGCCCGTGCCCCGCATCGCGCCGAAGTCGGCGAGGGGCAGCAGCAGCGGGATGCCGACCAGGACCTGGACCAGGGCGATCAGATGCGGGCGCACCCCGGTGATCCGCTTGGTGACCAGCGTGGACAGGCCGTAGAGGAGGGCTGCGAGCAGGGCCTGACCGATGCCGGTGAGGTACGTGCCGCCGCCGGTGAAGTCGGCCGGCCTCACGCCGGAGACGAGGATCAGCCCGGCGAACGCGACCGCGATCCAGCCCACCCGCGCGGCGGTGAGCCGCTCCCGGAAGAGCAGGGCGCCGAGCAGGACCACGTAGAACGGCTGTGTGTGGTAGACGACGGTGGCGACCGAGATGGACGTGTTCTCGTACGACTGGAAGAGCAGCACCCAGTTGAAGACGATGAACACCCCGCCCAGCACGGCGAGTCCGAGCGTGCGCGGGGTGAAGCCGTGCCCGCGCAGCCAGCCCCGGGCGACGACGTATCCGCCGAGGGCGAGGGCGCCGAACAGGACGCGGAAGAAGACGACGTCGTACGGCGAGGCCCCCGACTCGACGACGAACACGCCGAGGGTTCCGGAGAGCATCATCGCGGTGGTCAGCTGGGCCGTGCCCCTGTGTTCCGGTGTCATGACGTCGACGCTACGAAAGGGCGGCGGGCCGGTCCACGGGCCACTGGGGAGTGCTGCCGATGGGGCCATCGGCGCGGCCGATGGCCCCGGCTCAGACGCCCGACGAGGGCACGCCGGACAAGGACGTGCCGGACAAGGGCATGCCGACCGACGCCCGGACCGGCGGACGAATGGTGGATCCGGGCCACAAGGACACGGCCGCCTGCTCGGGATCCCACTTCGACCACGCGCGAAGTATGAGACCTTCGTCGTCGAACCAGAACTCCTCCGTGCCCTCAAAACCGCTTTCCCGGCCCATGACGGTGTTCACGTCCATCCGCCACGACACTTCCACATAATTGTCGTGCACATCGATCACGTCGTAGGAATTCTCGATGTCCGCGAAAACATCGAAGACCGAGGTGATGAAGACCGACAGATGACGTCGCCCCCGGAATGGGCGCGCGCCCGGGTTGTCGCGCATCTGCCCCTGTTCGGGATCGAACAATCCCACCCATCCGGCCGCGTCGCGCTCGCGCAGGGTCCGGAAATACGCGGCGATGCGCTCGCGCATCAGATCGGGTGGACAGGCGGGCGAGGACGGCGGCGGGAGAGTGTAGGGATTCCAGCCCACGGCGATTTCATTGTGGAGAACCGCGGAACCAGAGGATTGGCCGTACAACAGGCTGGTCATCAGGGCGAGATCGTGCTGTGCCCCACCCAGTTCGGGCAGGGGCTCCCGCAGAGCCCGGTCGCCGAGTTCGTGCACCTCGTAGCCCAGCGCGCCACGGGTGTTCGTTCCCAGGACGTTGAGGACGAGCAAGTAGTGCTGGAACAAGAAGTTCTGGCAACTGCGGGCCGCTGCCTTGACCGCCACGAGGTGGGTGTAGGCCGACAGCTCCTGGCCGGGGTGGGCGAGCACGTCGAACAGTGACAGCCCCCTGGCGGCCAGGGCGCCGACCAAGGGGTTGACGAGCCGGCGGGGTACGGCACTCAGGGCTCGCGCGGCCTTCGACTGGGCCCCGCTTCCGTCACGCAGCATGACGCGCAGCGGATGGTAGTCGGCCAGATTCATGGTCTCCAGCAAGTGGCCGGCCTCGGTCGCGAGGAGGATCGCCCGCGAGGCCGACTCGGTCCGCCGGGCCGCCTCCTCCCAATGCTCCGCTTTCGCCGCGGCTTCGGCGGCATCGGTATGGGTGTGGGCCACCCTCAGCCAGCATTCGTTGATCTGGTGCGCTGTGCGGAAGACGAGGTCTTCCGGTCCCAGGTGCGGTGTGTCGTCGAGGCCCCAGACCTCGTCCGGCCGGACGAGTCCGGCGTAGTCGAGGGTCTCGGCCGCTCCCACGGCGTGGTGAGACATGGGCGGAGACACAGACGGAGAAACAGGCGGCAGGCCGTGCTGCGCGCAGGCGCGGTCGACCTCCGCCTCCACGCCGACACCGAAGGGCAGGCCGGCCGCCCGGAAGACGGCGGCCACCCGCTCCGTCTCGGCCCGCGACAGATACGCCAGGAGGCCGAACCCCTGGGCGGGCTTCGCCCTCCGCATGTCACGGACGCTGCGGCCGGTCAGGTACGAAGGCGGCGGAGGTGTCCGCAGGAGCTGTTCACACACCGCCTCCAGCCCCGCCGCCAGCAGGGCGACCAGGCGAGCGCGCCGCCGGTGCGGCAGAGCGTCCTTCCTCTCGTCCTCAAGCGTGTCCTTCAGGAGCATCAGGCAGAGTTCTGTCGCCTGCAGGCCGGCTGCGACCGATACGCCATCGGGCCAGTCAGGGGCAGAGGCCCGACTCCACAGTGCCTCCAGACGAGGGAACTGTATGTACAACTCGTACGGGCTCGGCTCGCCGGCGACGCGCATGATCGTCAACTTTCTTCCTGCTACACCGATTCGGTCAGGTGCTTGAAGTCGCCTTCTGACAGAACGATGTCGGCGGCGGCCACATTCTCTTCGAGATGACCCACCTTCGACGTTCCTGGAATCGGAAGTATCGAGGACGACCGCTTCAGCAGCCACGCCAGGGACAGTTGCGCCGGTGTCACACCGATCTCGGTGGCGAGCGTGTGCAAGGGTCCCTGCGGCCGGGCCAGTTCACCGGTCGCGAGGGGGAACCAGGGGATGAACGCCATGTCGTGCGCCTCCGCGAAGGCGAGGACGTCGTCCGCGGCACGGTCCGCCAGGTTGTACCGGTTCTGGACGGAGACGATGGTCGCCATACCGGAGGCTTCCTCCAGCTGGTCCACGGTCACCTCGCTGAGGCCGAGATGCCGTACCTTCCCCTCGTCCTGAAGGCTCCTCAGTTCACCGAGCTGGTCGCTGAGCGGCACGGCGGGGTCGATACGGTGCAGCTGGAGCAGGTCGATGCGGTCGACACCCAGATGACGGAGGCTCAACTCCACCTGCTGGCGCAGGTACTCCGGACGTCCCACGGGTATCCACTGGTCGGGGCCGGGTCGTGTCAGTCCCACCTTCGTGGCGACGACCACGTCGTCCGCGTACGGGTGCAGGGCGCGACGCACCAGATGGTCGGCGGAGAACGGGCCGTAGGAGTCCGCCGTGTCGATGAAGTTGACGCCCAGCTCGACCGCGCGTCTCAGTACGCGAACGGCCTCTTCAGGGTCTTCGGGATCACCCCAGACGCCTGGGCCGGTGAGCTGCATGGTCCCGTAGCCGAGGCGCCGGACGGGAAGGTCACCCAGCAGGTACCCGTCGGGGCATCTTCCCGTCTCCGCGATCGCATCCACCGCAACTCCTCCCGAAGGTCATGACTGGGAAAAAACCCTGGTGGCGAGGAGTATCGCGCGCGGTGACGCCGTCGGTTCACTGCGCACGCAAGTACTGTCCGATGGTGCAATCGCCTTCCTCTAAGGGCAGTTTTCAGCCACTCGGGTTCACGGAAGACCGGACGCCCAGACGCTCACAAGCCCAGACGCTCAGCAGCTCAGCAGCTCAGAGGAACGCCGCGATCGGGTACTCGAGCACGCTCTCGCGGTTCTCGGGGTCCCAGCTGGTCACCTTGCCCAGGCAGTGCGCCTGGAACTGGCCTCCGGGCAGCCTCTTGCCCGGCCGGCGCAGCTCCGAGCGGCGCAGGACGACCCGCAGGTGCGCGCGGGACCGTCCGTCTCCGTAGGCGGCGCGCATCACCAGGTCCTCGCCGTCGGAGCCGTCGGCCTGGAACCGGCCGGTGACCATGACGAACTCGCCGATCTCGGTGAGCCCCACGGTCGCGGCGGGGGCCAGCTTCCGGCCGAGGACGTGGTTCGGCGTGACGGTGCCGGACTCCCGCCCCAGCACCACTTCGACGAGGGCGTCCTTGCGGCGCAGGACGGACAGCAGCAGGCCGATCACCGATATCGGCTCGCTCTGCTCCACGTACTTGGCGACGACCTCGGTGCTGCTGCCGCCCGTCAGGTTGAACACCATGGAGACCAGCGGGATCACCGCCAGGCAGCCGGCGTTGCGCAGGCGCCGCTCCTCGACCTCCCGGCGCATCGCCGTCTTGTAGTTGCCCATCTTGAACAGGCCCATCACGGCGTCGTTGTCGAGGTACAGCGGCTGGTAGTTGGGGTCCTCGGGCGGCCTGCCGATCCGTCCCAGGGCCCCGCGCACGGTCAGCGTGCCCAGCACGAGCAGGCCGGCGAAGGCCACCAGCCACCATGTCATCGCGCCCCACCAGGCGCTCCACCAGGTGCCGTCAAGAACAGCCACGGATCTCCTTGAACGCGGTGGACAGGGACGAGCGGCGGGCGTCGACCATACGGCCGCCGGTCACCGCGGCGACCTGGCGCAGTTCGGCCGGGTCCGCGTCCCCGAAGTGGACGGGGTAGGTGTGCACGGCGCGCACGTCGGCGGGCCGGGCCCGGTAGCGGCTGACGAAACCCGCGCGGTCCAGGCCCGCGTTGTTCTCGCCGTCGGTCATCAGCACGATGGACACCGCACGGCCCGGGTCGTCGGCGAGGGTGCGCGCGGCGGCGCCGTAGCCGCGGTCCAGGGCGGACCAGACGGCGGTGGAGCCGTCGTAACCGCCGCCGGCGACGAAGTCGTCCAGGGCGCTGAGGTCGGCGGGGCCGTGCACGGTGACCGTGCGCTCGGCCAGCGGGCGGCCACCGAAGCGGACCACGGTCAGCCGCTCGCCCTGGTAGAAGCGGACGAACTTGCCGGTGGCGGAGGTGTCCGCGCCGCTGAGCCCGGCGAACGCGGCCCGCAGCGCGCTCGTCCGGGCGCCGCGCATCGAGGTGGAGAAGTCCAGCAGGAAGACGACCTGGTCGGCGACGCGGCGGCGCGGGTCGCCGTAGTCGGCGAGGAGCCGGTCCAGGACGGCCGCGTCGTCGGGGAAGTACAGCGCGTTGTCCAGGGGCGAGGTGAGCCGGGGGTCGCGGGTCACGGCGGTGCTGACCGGGCGGCGCAGGGTGCGGCGCATGATGTCGCGCTGGTGGCCGGTGGCCGTCAGCCAGTCCACGACCCGGTCGTAGGAGTCGCGGCGCCGCGGGTCGAGCAGGAGCAGCGGGTAGTCGGACAGCACCATGCCGTCGGCGGGGTGGACGATCTCCAGTGGCTGCTTCAGGCGGTGCGAGGCGTTCAGGGTGAGCAGCTCGGACTCGTAGGTGATCAGGGCGTTGGTGCGGCCGGGGTGGTCGGCGAAGGCGTCCAGCAGGTCGTGGGACTTCTCGGCGGTGAGGGTCTGCCCGGAGCGGAAGCCGCGCAGCCGGTCGCAGCTGACGTCCGGCAGGCGCAGCGCGCCGCCGGTCCCGGCCGCGGCCGTGGCGACGCCGACCAGCGCGGCGAGGCCGCTGTTGCTGTGCCGGGGGTCGGCCATGCCGAAGCGGACGGTGCCGGTGGCGGCGGCGTCGGCGATGTCCGCCCAGGACAGGCGTCCGCCGGGCACTCCGGCGCGCAGCGTGCCGGCCACGTCGGGGGTGAGGCCGACGACGACCGGGGACCGCATGATCGAGGTGCTCTGGACGACCGTGGCGGGGTGGGTGCTGGTACCCGTGCCGGTGACGGTGCCAGTACCCGTGCCGGTACCCGTGCCCGTGCCGGTGCCGGTGCCGGTGCCGGGCTCGGCTTTCTTGGCCTTGAGCCGGAAGTAGCGGTCGGAGGAGAGCCAGGCCAGGTCGTAGGAGTGGCGGCCGCTCAGCAGGGTGTCGCCGGCGTCGTTGGTGGGCCGGTAGTCCATGTCCAGACGGACGCCGGTGTCCTCCTGGAGCTGGCCCAACAGGGGCTGTATGTCGGTGAGTTCGTCGCTGGCCAGGACGTGCAGGGTGACGTCGGGACCGCCGGCGCCACCGGTGCAGGAGACGAACCCGCCGAGCGTGGCGAGCAGGACGAGGCAGAGGGTGAGACGAAGGCCGCGGGTGCGGGTTGCGCGGGTGCGGGTTGCGCGGGTGCGCGCGGGGCGGATGCGGGCGGCGGGGGTGCGGGGGATGCGGGCGGGGCGGGTCCTCATGGTGCCTCCTCGCCGGCGGCGCCCGACTGGACGACCGGGTCGCAGTCGCCGACGGTCTCGATCATCCGCTCCAGCAGGTCGAGCCGGGGCAGCACCGCCTTGGTGTCGTCGTCGGAGAGGACGGGTGCCTGGATGTGGCGCTGCCCGAGGAACCGGGTGAGCGAGTCGCTGGTGGCCGAGGCACCCTCGGCGTCCCGCACCCGGAATCCCAGCTCCATCGCGCGCCGTTGCAGCGCCGGGTCCTTGGTGATGAGGTCGCCGAGCCGGGCGCCGTCCGGGGACAGCGCGATGAGCTGGGGCTCGGTGATGAACCGCGCCGACGGGTAGAGCAGGACGCGTTCGCTGTCGATGTGCCCGGTGCCGTTCCAAGCGGCGATCTGGTGGGCCAGGAACTGGTGCTCGTAGATCACCGCGATCGGCGAGATGCTCTTGCCCTCGGCGGACACGTACGTCTCGTTCTTCTCCGAGGACGGCATGCCCTGGTCGTTGAGCAGGAGCCGTATCTTCGCGGCGAACCGGTCGGCCTGCGCCTCGTCCTGCGGGATGTTGTCGCCGTTCCAGATGTAGGAGACCAGACCCAGGTACGTGCCCGCCGAGTTGGCCTCGCAGATGTCGGAGGTCTGGGCGAGCACCTTGTTGCCGTTGTGGATGCCGTGGCGGTCGATGCCGAGGTCGTCCCAGCGGCTGCCGTCGGCGCTCGCCTTGAGGAACTTCTTCATGTCCAGCGAGTAGTAGAGCGGTTCGGCACCCGGCGGCACCCCCGGTAACGGGGTGGCGATCCCGGCCTCCTGGAGCGTCTCGGCGTACTCCCGGTAGGTGCCGAGCACGACCGGGCTGACGAACGGCCGGTACGCCGTCGTCGAGTGGCCCTCGGCCACGCGCTTCCTGGCGATCAGGTCGGCGGCGGGCTGTCCCGAGGGGAACACGACGTCGTAGCCGTCGTAGCTCTGGGCGGCGATCCCCCGGGACCCCAGGCGGGTGATGTGCACACGGAATCCGTGCCGGACAAGCAGCCGCTGGACCTCGGGGTCCTCGAAGTAGTCGGCCTTCGAGGCCATCTTGGCCTCGATCGTCACGACGCGCGTGAAGGGCAGGCCCACATGCCCCTCGGCGAGGACGACGATCGCGCTCAGGGCGGTCGCGACGGCGACGGCCCGCGGGAACCACCGGCGCGCCCGCGAGCGCGGCGGCACGACCGCCGGTGCCCCGACCCGCAGACGGGGCTCACCGCCCTCGGGCTGTCTGTCGGTCACCACACTGCGAGTGTTCACCGGACTCCCCTGCGTCAGCTGGGGCAGGATCGTCCGCGCGCGCGACGGCGCCCGGCGGAACGCACAACGAACAGGGAGCCAAAGAAATGTGAAGGATCGTCAGCGACGGTCAGTGGCCTTCAGTGACCGACAGTGGCCTTCAGCGGCCGTCAGTGGCCGCCAATGACCGTCAGCGCAGGACGAGGTCGAGCAGTCCCGGGAAGCGGGCGTCGAACTCCGCCCGCCGCAGCCGGTTGACCCGCTTGGGCCCCTCGTCTCGCTGTTCGACCAGGCCCGCGCCGCGCAGCACCGCGAAGTGGTGACTGAGGGCCGCCTTGCCGACGGGCACGTCGAAGCTGCCGCAGCTGCGGCTCCACTCTGCGGAGCCGGCCAACTCCCGGACCAGGGTGAGGCGTACGGGGTCGGCGAGGGCGGCGAGGGCGGCCTCCAGCGGGACGTCGTCGGGGTGGGTGTGCTCGGGGGCGGCCCGGTGAGAACGCGCGGCCATGCCGGCCCTCCCTCATCTCTCTCGTCGCCGTTGTCGGCTCGGTTGTCGTCCGCTCGGCTGTCGTCCGCTCGGCTGTCGTCCGCTCGGCCGTTGTCCGCTCCGCGGTTTCCCGCTTGCCGAGTGTTCGATGAAAACCATACACTCATGAGTGTTCGCTTTCGATTGAACAGTCAGTGGGCACTTCACCGAGCCGGGGGTTTGGCATGCGCGCGATCGAGTTCCAGGAGTACGGCGGTCCCGAGGTCCTGAAGGCGGTGACGGCCGAGGCGCCGGAACCCGGCCCCGGCCAGGTCGGCATCGACGTGGCGTACACGGGCGTGAACTTCGCCGACCTCAAGGCACGGGCGGAGGGCTACCGGGTGCCGGACCTGCCGTACGTCCCCGGCCTGGAGGTCTCCGGCCGCGTCCGCGCCCTCGGCGCCGGGGTCACCGGCCTGACCGTCGGCCAGGAGGTGGCCGCGCTGACGCCGGGCGGGGCGTACGCGGAGGTCGTCGTGGCCGACGCGACGACCGTCTTCCCCGTCCCCGCCGGTCTTGACCTGCGCACGGCGGCCACCCTGCCGACCGTCCTGCCGACGGCGTACGCCCTCGTCCACACGGTCGGCCGGCTCCAGCCGGGCGAGACGATCCTGATCCAGGGCGCGGCCGGCGGGATCGGCACGGTGGCGGGCCGACTGGCACGGGCGGCGGGCGCCGGCGCGGTCCTCGGCGTGGTCTCCTCCGCGGCGAAGGCCGCCTACGCCAAGGAGCACGGCTACGACGAGGTCTTCGTCGGCGCCTTCCAGGACCCGGTGCGCGAGGCCACCGCCGACCGGGGCGCCGACCTGGTCCTCGACCCCGTCGGCGGCGACACCCTCCGCGCGGGCCTGGCCTCCCTCGCCGTCTTCGGCCGCCTGGTCTCCTTCGGCAACGCCAGTTCCGCCGCGCCGTGGACCGTGGGCCAGCCCGAGCTGTACCCCCTCGGCATCTCCGTCTCCGGGTTCTCCATCCTCACCCTCGCCACGACGGCACCGGCCGAGCTGCGCCGGCTCACCGAGCAGGCCTTCGCCAAGGCGGTCGACGGCACGGTGTCCCTGCCGGTGACCGCCGAGTTCCCGTTGGAGGACGCCGCCGAGGCCCACCACCTGATGGGCACCCGCACGAGCACCGGGAAGCTGCTGCTGCGGGTGGGCGCGTAGCCGCCCCTCAGATCCTGGCCCAGCTCTGGGAGGACGCCCCCGGCAGGCAGGTGGCCTCGCCCACGCCGCCGCCGTAGGCGAGGTCGAGGCAGCCGCCGTCGTAGACGGTGCTCAGGGAGTTGCCGGAGCCCGTCCGCCACAGGCGCAGATCACTGGCCTGGGAGCAGTCGCCGACGAAGACGGCCTGGTTCTTGCCGTTCGCGCTCAGGCAGGCGCCGCTGGACACGTTGACCACCTTGACGCTGCCACCGGCGGCGCTGCGGAAGGTCCAGCGGGCGGACGAGGACGAGCAGTCACCGAGGCCTGTGGAGCCGTACACCTGGATCAGGCACGTGCCGTTCTCGCCGTTCTTGAGCCGGAAGGTTCCCGAGGCGGGGCCGGCGGGGGAGGTCCCGGTCCCTCCGGAGGAGGAGCCGCCGGACGACGAGCCGCCGGGGGAACCTGCGGTGGAGCCGCCCGAGGAGCCTGCGGACGAGGAGCCGCCGGCGGCGGAGCCACCGGCGGAGGAGCCTCCCGAGCCGCCGGAACCGCCCGAGCCGGAAGCCGAGTCGTCGCCCGTGCCTCCGGAGGTTCCGCCGTTCGACACGCCCGAGCCGCCCGAGCCGCCCGAACCGCCGGACGCCCCCGAGTCCTTCGTGCCCTTTCCGGGCTTCTTCTCCCCCGCGGGAGAGGGCGACTTCTTCCCGTCCGGCTTCGTCGCACCGGAGGGACTCGCGGAGGACGAGCCGGGTGCGGATCCGGCCGACGCGGAGACGGAGGCCGCGGGGGTTCCCGCGGTGTCGTCGCGGCGGCCCGGGTCGGTCGCGTACGGGAGGAGTTGGAAGGCGAGGGGCGCCGTGCCGACGACGACCACGGCCGGCAGGACGGCCAACAGAACGCGAGAGCGGCGCCGTTCGCGGACGCCGTCGTCCCTGCGCCCGCCCGCGGAGGGCCGTACGACCACCTCGGGCTCGGGACCGGGCTCGGGACCGGGCCCAGGACCGGCCTCAGGACCGGCCTCAGGACCGGCCTCAGGACCGGGCTCGGCACCGGCCTTCGGCTCGGGGGCCGGGGCCGTCTCCACCACCGTCGCCTCCGGCACCGCCGCCGCGAACGCCGCCCGCCCGGCCAGGTGCCGCGTGAGGGCGGCGGGCCACAGCGGCGGCCCGGACGGGCCCCGGCCGGCGGCCGACCGGACGAGTTCGGCGGCGGTGGGGCGGCCCTCGGGGTCCTTGTCCAGGCAGGAGGCGACGACGGAGGCCAGCTCCGGGTCGGCCTCGCGCAGCCCCCCGAGGTCGGGCTGTTCGTGCACGATCCGGTACAGCACGGCGTGCCCGGACTCGTCCCCGAAGGGCGGCCGGCCGCACGCCGCGAACGCGACCACGGAACCCAGCGCGAACACGTCCACCGCGCCGGTCAACCGCCGTGCGCCCGCGGCCTGTTCAGGCGACATGTAGGCGGGGGTGCCCACCACCATGCCGGTCCGGGTCAGTTGGCTCTGCTCGGCGGCCCGCGCCACACCGAAGTCGATGAGGGTGACGCCGTCGAGGGTGAGCATGACGTTGGACGGCTTGACGTCCCGGTGCACCATGCCCAGCCCGTGCACCGCCGCCAGACCCGCCGCGCTCTCCCGCAGGAGCAGCCACAGCGCCTCGGGTGGCAGCGGGCCGCCGTGCGCCTCCAGGGCCTCGCGCAGGGTCAGTCCGGGCACGTACGCGGTGGCGAACCACGGGGGCCGGTCCTCCCGGTCGCCCGCGAGCAGCGGGGCCGTGGCCTCGGCGGGCAGCCGGGAGAGGTTGTCCAGCTCGTGCCCGAAGCGTCGTACGAAGTCCTTGTCCTCACCGACCACGGAGGGCAGCACCTGTTTGACGGCGGCGTACCGGCCCTCGTGCACGCCCAGATAGACACGGCCCATGCCGCCGGAGCCGAGCCGGCCGATCAGCGGGATCGGACCGATCCGCCGCGGGTCGTCGGCCTCCAGCGGCTCGACCCCGTGCTCCCCGTACGCCCTGTGCTCCCCACGTTCCCCGTGTTCCCTGCTCAACGCGCTCCCCCTGAGTACACTGTCCACTGTTCTGAAATTTGTTTCTAGAAAAGTATTCCAGAATGAGCCGCAAACAACAGCGGGGCGAGGCCACCGTCGAGCACCTCCTGGACGCCGCGCTGCGCGTGTACGCCGAGGGGGGCGACCAGGGGCTGACGGTCAGTGCCGTCACGAAGGCGAGCGGGGTGAGCCTGGGCAGCCTGTACCACCACTTCGGCAGCCTCGACGGCCTCATGGACGCGCTGCTCACGCGGTGGCTCGGCCGGCTGATGGACGAACTGGTCACCGCCCTGGGAGGTACCCGCACCGCCCACACCGGCATCCGGTCCCTCGTCGTGACCTACCTGGACTTCGTACAGGAGCACCGGGACGCCGCCCTGCTCCTGCACTCCGCCTACGCCGACCGCCGGGGCATGGCCGACGGCCGACGCCTGCGCGACGCCCAGGAGGCCCGCCTCTCCCCCCTCGCCCAGTGGGCCCAGATCCATGTCGACGCCGGCGAACTCGCCCCGCTGCCCACGGCGTTGATCGAGTCCCTCGTCCTCGGCCCGGTCATCGCCGTGGCCCGCCGCCGGCTGTCCGGCATCGACGACGTCGACCTCGACGAAGCGGCCCTGATCCTGCCGGACCGCATCTGGCGAGCGGTCGCGGCAGCGCCGGCGTGATGTCCCCACCGGTCACCGAGGGTTATTCACTTCCGCGTTCGCACCGCCACCCGTTCCGTTGAAATGGTCCGGGCGGGCATGTCCGCGCCGGGTCCGACGGCATTCCCTTGAAGGGGGCCCTTCATCCAGGGGGTCCCCCGCCTGCGATCGGAGACGCGTGCGAATCACTGACATCCAGCGTTGCGAGGTCCGGCCGGGACGGCTCGTGGAGTGGACCCTCGCTCCGGCGACCGTCGCGGTGGCGGCGAAACTCCCGGAGGACTCCCGGCCGCCCGCCTACATCCAGGAGTCGCACATCAGAACCGCCAAGTCCGTACGGGACAGCGGCCTGTTCGTGCCCACCTGGCTCGGTACGGTCTTCGACCTGCCCGGACCGGTCGACCTCGATCTGCTCCAGGAGGCGCTGCGCACCTGGACCGTGCGGCACGAGACGCTGCGCAGCGGGTTCCGCTGGGCGAATGGGACGGCCGAGGCGGGCCAAGCGGCCGAGGCGGGCCAGGCAGGCGGGACGGGCCAAGTGGGCGGCGTTGGCGGCGAGTTGCGCCGGTTCACGCTGGACGCCGAGGACGTGTCCCTGCACCGCGAGGACGCCGGCGACTTCACCGACGCCGACGCCCTGGCCGCGCACCTGCAGCACCGCTTCGACACGGTCGCGGACGCGCTGCGCTGGCCCAACCTGATCTACGCGGCGGTCGTCCGGGACGACTCCGCCAGCGTGTACCTGGCCTTCGACCACAGCAACGTGGACGCCTACTCGCTGCACGGCATCCCCGCCGAGATCGAGGAGCTGTACACGGCCGCCCGCGAGGGGCGCGGGCCCGTCGTACGCACCCCCGCGGCCAGTTACGTCGACTTCTGCGAACTGGAGCGGGCGGACGCCGACCGCATCGACGGCGGCCACGACCTCGTCGCCCGCTGGCGGGAGTTCGTCCGGCGCTGCGACGGCACCCTGCCGGGCTTCCCGGTGGAACTCGGCATCGACGACGTCGAGCCCGGCGGCCCGCTGCCCCGGCAGCGGATGATCAGCGAACCGCTCGTGGACGCGGACGCCGCGGCCTCGTTCGAGGCGGCCTGCCGGCCGTACGGCGGCAGCCTGGTCGGGCTGCTCGCGGCCACCGGGATGATCGTGCACGAGCTGGGCGGGGTGCCGGTGTACCGGACGGTGGTGCCGTTCCACACCCGGGTGAAGTCCCGCTGGTCCGACTCGGTGGGCTGGTTCGTGGGCGGTGCCCCCATCGAGGTGCCCGTGGCGGACGCCCCCGACCTGCCGGCCACGATGCGGGCGGTGCGCGCGCAGCTCCAGGCGAACCGGCCGCTGTCCCGGATGCCGCTCGCCCGTGTGCTGCGCCTGCTCGGCGCGGACTTCCGGCCCACCTCGCCCGACCTGTACTCGATCGTCTCGTTCGTCGACGGCCGGGGCATCCCGGGCGCCGCGCGCTGGGCCGAGCAGAAGGCGTACGGGCTGCTGCGGGTGTCGTACGGCGACCAGGTGTGCGTGTGGGTCAACCGGCTGCACGACGGGCTGTGGCTGGCGAGCCGCCATCCGGACACCGACGTGGCGGCGAAGAACATGCGGCTGTACGTCGAGCGGCTGCGCGACCTGATCGCGGCCACGCTCACGCCAGGGCCGTCCTCACCAGGGCCGTCCTCGCCCGGCCACACTTCGTGACCGAACGGACACCACGGACACTGGTACGAAGCAACTCCCCCTTTCTACACTTCTGTCGAGGGGGGTGCGGTGGGCGGACGATTACACGGGCGTGGAGCGCTGTTCGACGTCGAGCCGGCCGGTCTCGCGCCCCGGCTGGTGGGCCTGCGCCCCTCCCATCACCGAAGTCACCCCTTCGAGCACCCGGCCGAGCCGCCGTTCGTGGTGCTGACCGGGGCGCGCGGGCTGGGCAAGTCCGCGGTCCTCGCCGCGCTGCGGGAGGCGTACCGGGGGCACACGCCGGTCGCGTCGGTCGACTGCGCCGAGGAGCAGTTCGCCGCCCCGCCCGCGGAGCGGCCCGCCGAGTCGTGGTCGCCGGTGGCGCAGGCGCTGCTGGTGATCGCGGAGCAGCTGGCGGAGCCGGTGACGGGCGCCGGGCGGATCACCTTCCCGCGGCTGATGTCCGGACTGGTCGCGGTCGCCGCGGGCGGCTGGGGCGACGCCGACTCGGAGCGGATCCGCCGGGAGGTCGAGCGGATCCTGCTGCTGAACGAGAACGGGTCGTGGATCAGCGGGCTCGCCGGGCGCTGGGCCGGGAAGGTGGCGGCCAAGGTCGTCGCCGCGGCCACCGGCACCGGGCCCCTGGTCTCGGGCGCGATCGAGGCGACCCTGGAGTCGGTCGCCGAGGGCTTCGCCAGCCGCCGGCACCAGAAGGCGTCGGTGTGGTACCGGACGTACCCGAACGCGGGCGGGCACGCCCAGCGCGGGCTGATGCTGCTCTCGGACCACTTCCGGGCGGGCGGCACCTCCCGGGAGCACGCCGAACGCCATCTGGTGCGGGCGCTGCTGGCCGACCTGACGGAGGCGTACGCGGGTGTGCTGCCGCGCATGCGGCGCCTGGGCCGGCCGCTGGTGCTGCTCGACAACGCGCAGACCGCGCCGGGGCCGGGGCTGATCGACGCCGTGCTGCGCGACCGCGCCGAGGGCGTCGCCGACCAGGTGGTGTTCGTCGCGGCCCGGCGCGGTGAGGGCCGGCGGGAGCTGCGCAGCGCGGTGCGGCGGGAGCTGCCCGAGGTGGCCCGGCGCACCGGCTGGACGCCGGACGCGGCCCCCTCCTCGCGGGCGCTGCTGCTCGCGCTGCCCCCGCTGAGCCCGGACGACACCCTGCACATCGTCGGCGCGGTCTGCGCGGACACCCGGGTCCCGGCCCAACTTCCGCACGCCATCCACCGGTTGACCGGCGGCAATCCGCTCGGCATCGTCCTGCTCGCCGAGTCGGCCGCGCAGAACCTGCCCGCGGCGACCACCCTGGGCGAGCTGCTCACCGCGGGCGTCCGGCCGGGCGAGGACGATCCCGCCGTGCCCGCCTACCAGGCGCTGCTGGACCGGCTGGTGCCGGCCGAGCACCTGGAGGAGCTGACCGTGCTGGCCGCCGCCCACGACCACGGCTCGGCGAGCGCGCTGGCGGCGGCACTGCTCCCGGACACCTTCGGCCCGGCGAACGTACGGGAGTTGCGGACCCTGCTGGCGGAGGAGGGGCTGCCGGTCGTGCCCGGCCGGTTCGTCGGGGACCCGTTCGTGCGGACCCTGCTGCATCTGCGGCTGCACCTGCGCGACAGCGACGGCGGCAGAGGCGGGGGCGGAAGCGGAGGCGGGGGCGGGGGCGGGTCCGCGGATCACGCGTCCTGGCGTATCGCGCACGAGACGCTGATCGCCCACTACCCGGAGCCCGGGGACGCCCGCTACCGGCTCCACCACGAACTCGCCCTGGGCGTGACCGAACCGGCGGTCGCCCACCTGCGCGACACCTTCTTCACCGAGGACATCCGGGCCTGGCTGCGCACCCTGCGGTTCGTCGCGTCGGCGCCGTACTTCCACGCGCACGACGCCGAGGGCCGCGACTTCACCGGCCGCGCGGACCGGCGGGCCGCCGTCGCGCTCGGCCGCACGGACGCGCGGCACGCCGTACCGGAGGGCGCGGACGCCGTCCTGCACCTGCGGATACGGCGGTTGCTGCACGCGGTGTGGCTGCTGGCGGACCCGCTGGTGCTGCCCGACCCGGAGGTCGGCGACCGGCTCCGCTTCGAGCTGGAGCAGCTGTCCAACCTGCGGCCGGCGGGCAACGCGCTGCTGTGGCGGGCCTCCCGGAGCTGGCCTTCGGCCGCGCTCGCCGGACGCCCGATGGACGGGCCCGAGGGCGGGGACGACGGCGACGGAGGGGACGGCGCGGTCGGCACGGGCGGTGCGGGCGGTGCGGGCGGTGGCCCGGACTCATCGAGCGGGGAGGCCTGATGGCGGGCAGCGGCAGGGGCATGGGCACATGGCTGCGCGAGGGCGTGTGGGAGATCCCGCTGCGCCGCTATCTCGCGCTGCTGCTGGCGGCCTGCCTGGTGACCGGCCTGGTGTTCGCCGTGCGCGCCCTCACCCACCAGGACCGGTCCTGCGCGCCCGGCGTGGCACGGCCGGTGGACGACGACGAGTGCGTGGGCGTGGCCACGGCCCCGTACGACTTCGGGCACGCCCAACTGCGTGACGTCGTACGGGCGATCGGGCGGGAGAACGACCGCCTCAAGCCCGGCAGCTATGTGACCGTGGCGATGATGCTGCCGTACAGCTCCACCGCCCCGACGAACCTCAACGACATCCAGCACCAGCTGCAGGGCGCCTACCTGGCGCAGTACCAGGCCAACCACGAGTCCAACGGAGAGGCACCGCAGATCCGGCTGGTGCTCGCCAACCCCGGCTCCGGCGGCGGCCATTGGCGGCAGGTGGTGGACACGCTCGTCGCCATGACGACGAGCAGGGACCGGCTGCGGGCGGTCGCGGGCATCGGGCAGAGCACCGACAACAACAAGGACGCCGTACGGGAACTGACCCGGCACCACGTCCCGGTGATCGGCTCCTCCATCACCGCCGACGACCTCGCCAACGGGCAGCGGGGCAAGGACCCCTTCCCCGGCCTCGCCCGGGTCGCGCCGACCAACACCGACGAGGCCCGCGCGCTGGCGTCCTTCGCCGAGGTGAGCGCGGGCAAGGCCCTGCTGGTGTACGACAAGCCGGGCGACCCGTACACGCGCACACTGCAGGAGTCGTTCGCGGCGCTGATCAAGGGCTCGCCGTACGAGCCGCAGCCGTTCACGCCGCCCGCCGACCGCAGCCGGGAGGGCACGACCGCGAACACCTTCCGGCAGATCACGCACCTGGTGTGCGACACCTCCCGGGAGACGGACACGATCCTGTTCGCGGGCCGGCACACGCAGTTGCGGCAGTTCATCAACGCGCTGGGCGGGCGCGGCTGCCAGGACCGGGCGTTCACGGTGCTCACCGGCGACGAGGCCTCGTACCTGACCCACGAGAAGGCCCTGGACCGCGACGCCCTGCGGCACAACCTCTCGGTCCGCTACACCTCCCTCGCCCACCCCGACGCCTGGACGAGGGCCACCCCGAAGACCGGCGGTTCCGCCGCCGGCCTCCGGACGATGCTCACCCTGCTGGCCTCCGGGCAGCGCGCACCGGTCGGCCCGATCGGCACGGTCGCCCTGGACGACGGTCAGCTGATCATCGGCTACGACGCCCTGCGCCTCACGGTCCACGGCATCCGCGAGGCGGTCCCGGACGGGCGGACCGTCCCGGCCCTGGCGGACGTGGGCCTGCAGTGGCCGCAGGTCAAGGGGTCGCTGCGGGTGGACGGGGCGAGCGGCTGGATCTGCCTGGACGCGCACGGCAACCCGTACGACAAGGCCGTACCGATCGTCGAACTGACCCCGGAGGGCGGCTCCCGCTTCGTCCGCATCGCCTGGCCGGAGGGCAGGCCACCGACGAAGGAATGCCTGCCGCCGTCCTAGGACTGGGCCTGCGACGGCTGGGAAGGCTGTGCCGGACGGGACGGCTGTGCCGGCTCCAGCATATCGATCAGGTGTTCGAACCTGGCCCGCCAGCCGGCCTCTGACGCCCCCTCGCCCCGGAACTCGTGCGTGAACCGCAGCACGCACCCCTCGTCGCCGTCCCGTTCCAGATGGAACCGGATCCGGCCCCCGTCCCCCACCGTGAACTCGGCGACCCGGTCCACGTCCCACGCGGTGACCCGCCCGCCCCCCACGTCACGCAGGGTGACCCACCCGTCGAGCCGGGGTTCGAGAACGTCGACGGCGGTGAACCACCCCCCGAGCCCCGCGGGAGTGGCCACCGCCGCCCAGACGTCCTCCATCCGCCGCGGAATCCGCACCAGGAAGTGGAGTATGTGCGTGTTCCCCTTCGTCCGGCTGGTGCCCTGTTCGATGGAACCGCTCATGACACCAGTGTCCGCGAACAGACGCTCGGACGCCTGTGCAGGAGTCGCTCGGACGCCCGCGCAGGAGCCGCTCAGACGCCCGCGTAGGAGTGCTTGCCGGTCACGAAGATGTTGACGCCGTAGTAGTTGAACAGCCAGCAGCCGAAGGCGATCATCGCCAGGTAGGCGGCCTTGCGGCCCTTCCAGCCGGCGGTGGCGCGGGCGTGCAGGTAGCAGGCGTAGGCGACCCAGGTGATGAAGGACCAGGTCTCCTTGGGGTCCCAGTTCCAGTAGCGGCCCCAGGCGTCGCCCGCCCAGATCGCGCCCGCGATGATCGTGAACGTCCACAGCGGGAAGACGGCCGCGTTGACGCGGTAGGCGAACTTGTCGAGGGACGCGGAGGCGGGCAGGCGCTCCAGGACCGAGGTCGCGAACCTGCCGGGCGTGCCGCCGGTCTGCAGCTTGTTCTCGTACGAGTCCTTGAACAGGTAGAGGATCGTGGCGACCGCGCCGACGTAGAAGACCGCGCCGCAGAAGATCGCGGTGGAGACGTGGATGTACAGCCAGTACGAGTGCAGGGCCGGGACCAGCTGGTCGCTGGCCGTGTAGAGGACGGTCACCGCGAGACCGAGGTCCAGCAGGACGGTGGTGATGAGGAACAGGCCCATCCAGCGCACGTTCTTCTTCAGTGCCAGCAGCGCGAGGTACACACCGACGGCGACCGTGGAGAACGTGATGTTGAACTCGTACATGTTGCCCCACGGCGCCCGCTCCACGGAGGCCGCGCGGGCGACGACGCCCGCCAGCTCCACCAGGAACGCCAGCACCGTGAGGGAGACGGCGATCCGCCCGTACATGTCGCCCTGGACGTCACCGCCGTGGGCGCCGGGCCCGTCCGGCACGTCCCGGGCACCGGACGCGGAGCGCACGACGACCTTGGGCCGCTCCAGGACGGCGGTGCCGCCGGCCTTCTTCACGGTGACGGCGGGGCCGTTCTCCTTCTGCGCGCCCTCGGCGGTGAGCGCGGCGGCCGTACGGGCCACCTTGCTGCGGCTGCCGAAGAGCCATTCGGCGATGTACGCGAAGAAGGCCAGCGTGTAGACGGCCATCGACGAGTAGATCAGCGTGTTGCTGATGCTCGCGAGGTGTTCGTTGGTGGCTACGGCAAGTTCGGTTGCGGCGGCGAGAGTCATTTCTCAGCCCCTTCGGCAGGTACGACTTCGGGGTCGGGGGTTGCTTCGTCGGAGGCTTCGGAGACTTCGGAGACTTCGGAAGCCGAAGAATCGCCGGGGTCGGGTGCGCCCGGCGCCTGGTCGTAGAGGATCCCGGCGAGGTCGCCCAGTTCCTCGGGCACCTTGGCGGACTCGCTGCGGCCGAGGCCGGCCATCTCGACGACCGTGACGCCGTCGGCGCCGCGCACGGCCCGCACCCACACCCGGCGGCGCTGGATGAACAGGGACGCGGCCAGGCCGAAGATCGCGACGAGCGCGCCGCCGAGCGCCCAGCCGCCACCGGGCTCCTGGACGATCTCGAAGCCGGCCCATTCCTTGACGTCCTTGCCGAACGTGACCGAACCGGCGCCGTTCGGCAGTTGCATCGTCTGGCCGGGCTTGAGGTTGGTCCGCAGCTGCTGCCCCTTGGCGTCCTTGAACGCCTTCATGTGCTTCGTGCTGAGCTCGTACACGCTCTGCGGCAGACCGGAGTTGACACCGAGGTCGCCGTGGTAGGGCTCCAGGTTCAGGACCGGGTTCAGCAGCGCGGGGAACGCCGACATGGTCTCCTGGCCGGCCCCGCCGTACGTCGGCAGGAAGAAGGCCCTGATGCCGAGCTGCTCACTGACGCCCCTGGCGTCCTTGTAGCCGTCCATCACCTTGACCACGCCCTGCGAGGTGACGTTCCCGTCGAGCGGCAGCAGCGGCACGGCGTCCTGGTAGACGACCTTGCCCTTGCCGTCGCGGACGGTGATGACGGGCGCGTAGCCGTGACTGACCAGGTAGACCTTGGAGTCGCCGATCTTCAGCGGCTCGTTGACCTTGACGGTGGTCGGCTTCGGCTTGCCGTACGCGCCCTCGCTGTAGTCGATCTTCGCCTCGAAGGTGCGCGGGGTGCCGCGGCTCGGACCGGTGAGCTCGTACGTCCCCTTGAAGTCCTTCAGGTCGAAGCTGAACGGCACCAGGTCGTCGGTGGTGAACAGGCTGCCGGACTTGAAGTCGTCGTACTGGATGATCGAGTTGGAGAACCCGTCGCCCTCCACGACCAGCTTGGTGCCGTCCGACTTGAACATCTGGCCCGAGGCGAAGGCGATCAGCAGCACGATCAGCGCGATGTGGAAGGCCAGGTTGCCCAGCTCGCGCAGGTAACCCTTCTCGGCCGCCACGGCGTCACCGGCGAGGTGGGCGCGGAAGCGGCGCTTCTTCAGCAGCGCGAGCGCGGCCTCGCGGACCTGCTCGGGCTCGGCCCCGGTGCGCCAGGTCGTGTAGGCGGGCAACCGGGTCAGCCGCTTCGGCGCGCCCGGCGGGCGGCCGCGCAGCTGGCCCACGAACTGCCAGGTGCGCGGGACGATGCAGCCGATCAGGGAGACGAACAGCAGGATGTAGATCGCGGAGAACCACACCGAGCCGTAGACGTGGAACAGGCCGAGCTTGTCGTAGATCGGCGCGAGCGTGCCGTGCGCCTTGCGGAACTCGGCGACCTTGGTGATGTCCGCGCCGGTCTGCGGGATCAGCGAGCCGGGGATCGCGCCGAGGGAGAGCAGCAGGAGCAGCAGCAGCGCGACCCGCATGGAGGTCAGCTGCCGCCAGAACCAGCGGATCCAGCCGACGACGCCCAGCGAGGGCAGGGCGACCGCGTCCTCCTGGGGCGCGGTGGACAGCCGCGAGCCTGCCGCGCCCAGGTCCTCCTGGTCCTGGCTCTTGTCGGTTTCGGTTGTGCTCATCGATCAGATCCCCACAGTGAAGCCGTTGGACCAGGTCTGCATCTCCTGCACCAGGCGGTCCCAGGCCCCGGTCAGCAGCAGCACACCGGTCACGATCATCATCGTGCCGCCGATGCGCATCACCCAGACATAGTGGCGTTTGACCCAGCCGAAGGCGCCGAGCGCCTTGCGGAAGGCCACGGCCGCCAGCACGAAGGGCACGCCGAGACCCAGGCAGTAGGCGACCATCAGCAGGGCGCCGCGCCCGGCGCTGGACTGCTGGATGGCGAGGGAGTTCACCGCGGCGAGGGTCGGTCCGATGCAGGGCGTCCAGCCGATGCCGAACAGGGCACCGAGTACCGGGGCGCCCACCAGTCCGGTCGACGGCCGCTTGTGGAAGCGGAACTCGCGCTGGGTGAACCAGGGCATCAGCCCCATGAAGAACACGCCCATGAGGATCATGAGCACGCCGAGCACCTTGGACAGGACGTCCTTGTGCTCCTGGAGCGTCCACCCGAAGGAGCCGAACAGGGCCCCGCCGGAGACGAACACCGCGCTGAAACCGAGCACGAACAGGGAGGCACCGGCGACCATCCGCCCGCGTCTGGCCTCGGCCAGGTCGGTGCCGGCGACCCCGGTGACGTAGGAGAGGTAGCCGGGGACCAGCGGGAGCACGCAGGGCGAGAAGAAGGAGACGAGCCCGCCGAGCAGGGCGACGGGCAGGGCGACCAGCAGGGCGCCGCTCAGCACGGTCTCGTTGCGGCCCGTCGCGGCGGCGAGCGTGAGGAGGTCGCTCACGTCACTTCTCCGCGAGGACCGGCTTGAGCATCTTCAGCAGCGTGGTGTCGTCGAGCGCCTCCAGGGCGCGCGCCGCGACCTTCCCGTCCTTGTCGATGATCAGCGTGGAGGGGATGAGCTGCGGGTTGAGCGTGCCCTTCTCGAAGCGGAGCATCAGCTTGCCCGTCGGGTCGTACAGGCTCGGGTAGGCGATCGCGTGCTCCTTCTCGAAGGCGATCGCGGGGGTGGTGCTGCTGTCGCGGGTGTTGATGCCGACGAACTGCACGCCCTTGTCCGCGTAGTCCTGGGAGACCTTGGAGAAGTACTTGGCCTCTTCCCGGCACGGCCCGCACCAGGAGCCCCAGACGTTGACGACGACGACCTTGCCCTTGTAGTCGGCTACGGCCAGGGACTTGCCGTCGATGGTCCTGCCCGACAGGTCGGGGGCCGCGGCCCGCTCGCCCTTGGGAGCCGTGTCGATGCCGTTGTTGCCGGTGATGAAGTTGGTGTTGCCGCCCCCACCGGAGGTGCCGCCGTTGCCGCACGCGGACAGGGTCAGTGCCGCGACGGCGGCCACAGCGCTGAGCAGGACGGCGCGGCTACGGGTACTCATGTGAAAAGTTTCGCATGTCGGTTCCGGGGATCTCGCGCACCCCCCTGGCGGGCGGAAAACCGCATTTCAGGAGGTATTTACTCCGGACATTTCGGTCGGCATTCCGGTGGCTCGCCGGTCGGCTGCCGGGCGGCTCCTCAGGCAGGGTCCGTGGAGGCGGACTTGGCGCCGCGCAGGAACTCCTTCCAGCCCCCGGCCGGTTTCCGCCCGACCTCCAGCGTGCGCAGCCTGGCGAGGATCTCCGGGTTCTGGACGTCCATCCAGTCCACGAACTGCCTGAACGAGACGAGGCGTACGTCCGCGCCCTTCTCCTTCTCGCGCGCGATGTGCGTGAACGCCTCCTCGACGGCGTCCATGTAGATGCCGCCGTTCCACTGCTCGAAGTGGTTGCCGACGAAGAACGGCGCCCGGTTCGTCCGGTACGCCCGCTCGAATCCGGCGATGTACGCCCCCGCGGACTGCCTGCGCCAGCCCGGGTAGTTGGAGGCGGGCGCCTTCGTGGAGTTCACGGACTGGTTGGCGAGCATGTTGTAGTCCATCGACAGGACCTCGAAGGAGTGCCCCGGGAACGGGATCTGCTGCAGCGGCAGGTCCCAGACGCCCATCCGCTTGTCCGGCCACACCTGGCGCCCGCCCGGCGAGGAGGCGTCGTAGCGCCAGCCCAGCTCGCGGGCGGTGGGCAGCAGGTTGCCCTGGCCGAGCAGGCAGGGTGTGCGGGCGCCGACCAGTTCCTTGTCGTAGTCGAAGGGCAGCGAGGGCAGATCGGTCCAGCCGGTGTTGGTCCGCCACTCCTTCACGAACGCCTTGGCCTGCTCGATCTCGCTGCGCCACTGGCGCGGGGTCCAGTCGCCGACCGTGCCGGAACCGGCGCAGAAGTGGCCGTTGAAGTGGGTGCCGATCTCGTGCCCCTCGATCCAGGCACGGCGCACATTGGCCAGCGTGGCCTTGACGTGCTCGTCGGTGAGGTAGCCGATGTCGGAGGCGCCGCGCGGGTTGTTCGGGGGGTTGTAGAGCCGCTTCTTCGACTCGGGCAGCAGATACAGCCCCGAGAGGAAGAAGGTCATGCTCGCGCCGTGCTCCTTGGCGAGGTCGAGGAAGCGCGGGAAGAGACCGTTGCCGACCTCGCCGGCCCCGTCCCAGGAGAAGATCACGAACTGTGGCGGGGTCTGCCCCGGTTCGAGCGGCTGCGGCGCGGCGGGCTGGTGGGGCTGCTTGCCGGTGAAGGAGGTGGAGCCGTCCCCGATGGGCCGCGCCTGCGCCGGGATCCCGCCGCTCCTGCCACCGCTGTGACCTCCGGAGCCGGCGTCGCCGGTGGGCGAGCCGCCGGAACCGGAAGCGGTACCAGTGCTGGGGGATTTTCCGCCGTCGCCCGACGACGTGAGAGTCCCGCATCCGGCGAGCCCGGCGACGGCAGCGGCGCCCGCGCCCGCGCCGAGGCCGAGTATTCCCCGCCGGGAAAGAGCCCGGGAAGTGGTGCGCATGGACATCCCCGATTCGTCACGCCCTCTGTGGTCGACCAGCTAGAGAGCGTGGCGAACGGGGAGGTTCCGTGAATTTCTTATGCTTTACATAACATCTCTGAAGAAAGCGTGCTGGAGACGCGGGCCCTTCAGGCTCCGCAGCCCTTTCAGGCCCTCCAGGCTCCGCAGCCCTTTCAGGCCCTTCAGGCCCCGAATGCCTTGCTCTTCCCCTTCACGGGCTTGGCGCCCGCGCGGAGATGGGCCGGGACGAGGTCGATCGCGGGCTCGCTGTAGCCGACCGAGACGATCCTGTCGCCCCGGTACGTGAACGTCGTCAGCGAGGCGAGCGTGCACTGCCGCTTGCGCGGGTCGTGCCACAGCCGGCGCTTCTCGACGTACGACCGCACGATCCAGATCGGCAGCTGGTGGCTGACCAGCACCGCCTCGTGCCCACGGGCCTGGTCCTTGGCCGCGTTCAGCGCGCCCATCATCCGGACCACCTGGTCGATGTACGGCTCGCCCCAGGACGGCCTGAACGGGTTGGCCAGATGCTTCCAGTTCTCCGGCCGGCGCAGCGCTCCGTCGCCGACGCCGAAGGTCTTGCCCTGGAAGACGTTCTCGGCCTCGATGAGCCGCCCGTCGGTGGCGAGGTCGAGCCCGTGCGCCTTGGCGATCGGCGTGGCGGTCTCCTGCGCGCGCTCCAGCGGGGAGGCGACGACATGGGTCACGTCCCGTGCGGCGAGATGCTCGGCGACCCGCTCGGCCATCTTCCGGCCCAGGTCGGAGAGGTGGTAGCCGGGCAGCCGGCCGTAGAGCACGCCGGTCGGGTTGTCGACCTCGCCGTGGCGCATGACGTGGACGACGGTGATGTCGTTACTGCCGCTGCCGCTGCTGCCGCTGCTGCCGCTGCTGCCGTTGCCGTTGGTGCCGTTGCCGTTGCCGTTGCTGCCGTTGCTGCCGTTGTTGCTCACGCGGTCGCCTCCGCGGCGGCTCGGGCCGCCGCCGGGAGGGCGTCGGCGATCTTCTGGATGGCCCGCTCGTCGTGGGCCGTGGACACGAACCAGGACTCGAAGGCCGACGGCGGCAGGTAGACGCCGTTCGACAGCAGCGAGTGGAAGAAAGCGGTGAAGCGGAACGACTCCTGCCGCTTGGCGTCCTCGTACGTGCGCACCTTCCGGTCGGTGAAGAACACCGAGAACATGTTGGAGGCGGTCTGCAGCCGGTGCGCCACGCCCTCCTTCGTCAGCGCCTCGGTGACGAGGGCCTGGATCTGCGCGGACACGGCGTCGACCTTCTCGTACGCCGCGTCGTCCAGGAGCCGCAGCTGGGCGAGGCCGGCCGCGGTGGCGACGGGGTTCCCGGAGAGCGTGCCGGCCTGGTAGACGGGCCCGGCGGGCGCGAGGTGGGCCATCACGTCCTCACGGCCACCGAAGGCCGCGGCCGGGAAGCCACCGCCCATGACCTTGCCGAACGTCATGAGGTCGGGCTTCACGCCGTCGATCCCGTACCAGCCGGACCTGCTGGTGCGGAACCCGGTCATGACCTCGTCGGAGATGAAGAGGGCGCCGTTCTTGTGGCAGGCGTCCTTCAGGCCCTGGTTGAACCCGGGGTCCGGCGGCACGACGCCCATGTTGCCGGGCGAGGCCTCGGTGATGACGCAGGCGATCTCGCCGGGATGCCGGTGGAAGGCCTCCTGCACGGCCTCGAGGTCGTTGTACGGCAGCACGATCGTGTCGCCGGCCTGGGCACCGGTGACACCGGGGGTGTCGGGCAACGCGAACGTCGCGACACCGCTGCCCGCCGCGGCCAGCAGCGAGTCCACGTGCCCGTGGTAGCACCCGGCGAACTTGATCACCTTGGACCGCCGGGTGAACCCGCGAGCGAGCCGGATGGCCGACATGGTCGCCTCGGTGCCGCTGCTGACCAGCCGCACCTGCTCGACGGGCTCCACCCGGGCGACGATCTCCTCGGCGAGGGCCACCTCCCCCTCACCGGGCGTGCCGAAGGACGTACCGCGGGCGACGGCCTCCTGGACGGCGGCGATGACCTCGGGCCGCGAGTGCCCCAGGATCATCGGCCCCCAGGAGCACACCAGGTCGACGTACTCCCGCCCGTCGGCGTCGGTCAGGTACGGCCCGCTGCCGGAGACCATGAACCGGGGCGTACCGCCGACCGCGCGGAAGGCGCGCACCGGCGAGTTCACGCCGCCCGGCGTGACGACGGAGGCGCGGTCGAAGAGCGCCTGCGAGACGGGCGCGTCGTAGGGATAGGGCGTTTCGCTCTGGGCGCTCATGACGTGCGACTTCTCCGGCTTCTCTGACTCCGGTCGTGTGGTGACCTCCTCAGGGTAGGCGGAGCGGTGCACCACCCGGACAACCACGTGCCCGATCCTCCGACTCTGACTCTCATCCCTGACTCTGATCCCAGTCTTGATCCCCTGGCTTGATCCCCTGGCCACTCGCTCACCATCTGCGAGACTGGCAACTGACACACGCAGTGATACACACAGCCCCTTGGTACGTAGTGATCCGGGACCGGAGGGATCCCGCGGACTGGTTGTTTCACCGCACGTTTCGGCGCGCGGGCGTGGGGGAGGTCACTGACACGATGATCGGGTTGCGCGGCGGGGCCGAGCGTCCTAGAAATGCAGTCGGGTGGAGATATGCATCGCGGTGGCGGACTGGGCGAGGGGACTGACGACCTCGGTCCTCGGCGTGCCCGGCGGGGCAGGCACCGGCGCGAGGCGGAGGAAGCGGCCGAGAAGCGGCCGAGCGACGCACGCCGGACACAGGGCGTACCGAGCGAGCCCGAGCGTCTCCGGGCGGGGAGCGGGAATGGTGGTCGGGTGGGGGTGACCTACAAATACTTCGGCGCGCCCGACGGCGCGACCGCGGCCCGCGTCCCGATCTCGATGCGCCCCGAGGAACTCGGCGGCGACGAGCTGGGCATGAACGGCATGTTCACCAAGATCAAGCCGGAGACGATGGCCGCGATGGTCCTCACGGGCATCGAGGGCGTCCCCCTGCACAAGGTCCCGCCCCTGGAACTGGTCGTCCTCCACCCCGACTACGCCGTCGTCAAACTCCCGATGACCGTCGTCGACCCCCTGCGCGGCATCGGCGAGGAAGCGGTGGGCGCGGCGGCCTTCATCTGGTCCACGGTCCCGGACCGGGGCGGCCCACGTGACGCGTTCAACGTGTACCAACTGCTGCACGAGTGGCAGGACTTCAGCCATCGGTTGCATGAGGCGGGGCATCAGCCTTATTGCTTGGTGTGGCCCTGAGCTGGGGTTTCGTGGGGGCGGGCGAGGTCTTCGGGCCTCGCCCTTTAACGTGCCGGGGAGGGGCCGTCAGGCGCCCGGGGCACATTGAGGGCACATTGGTTTAGCCGAGGCACTGATGTGCCACGGGCTTCTGGTGCTGGCTACTGCCTGAAGGCGTCGTCGATCATCTTGCGGGTCCGCGTCTCGCTGGAAGTCAGCGGGTGCGTGTACGTTCGCAGCGTGAAGTCCTGGTCCGAGTGGTCGGCGTACTCGGGTTCCCGCCGGTCAGTCGCTCGGCCCAGTCAGCCCCCGTGGCCCGCTGCCATTTGAGCGGGGCGCACTTGCCGAGTTTCGCGAGCCCGTCAAGAGCCTTGGGCTCCTGACGGGCGATCCTCATCCAGAGAACCGCGAGGTCGGCGATGGTGTCGAGGTGCAGGCAGCCGCCTCGCGCGCGGGTCAGGGTCGCCTCGGTGTCGGCGTCGCTCACGTCGATAAGGCGACCGTGCTGTTAACTGAGCTCGCTGAGCAGCGTCGGCCCGCGCTTTAAGACCGGACAACCACGGTCGACAGCGGTGCGATCTCGGACTGTCGGGCGCCGTCCAGAGCTGCATACGACCAGGTCAGAAGCCATCCGGCTCCCCAAGCGGCGTCGCTTCCCAAGCTCAGAGCGCGAGTTCGATTCTCGTCACCCGCTCCATGATGAAGCCCCAGGTCAATGGCCTGGGGCTTGTCCATGGGTGGGTCGTCGCCGCGCTGGCCGTCGCCGCACTGCTGTACCGGATGTGGGTCAAGGCCGGACGCCCCCGCGGCATCCGCGACGTCGCGGCCGAAGCCGAAACGGACTGACGGCCTCCCGGCGGGTGTGGCTCCGGCGCCGAGTCTGCCGTCGCCGACTGCGGCCTGGTCACGACCAGCCCGGACCCCGCAGTAGAGAGGTTCCTGCGCCCCTTGTGAGCAGGCAGGACGCGTCGGCTGCGAACCGGCTCGGCTGCATCCACCGGATGCCTGCCGCCAATGGCCTGGACTCCAACGGTCGGCGGCTCCTGGCCGTGTCGCAGGTGCTGGAGGCCGATCGCCGCATCGACCGCCGTTCCAGCGGCGGGCTCCGCGGCGTCAGCAACGCGGACGGCCCCGCCCGGGGTCCTGGCAACGTCCCTGTCCGTGGCGGTCGCCGCCCTGACCGCAGGCGCACAGCCCCTCCTGCACCGCCGGCTTCTGCAACGGCCGGTGCCGGCGTATCTACGCCGACGAACACGGCGTACCGCTCACGGCCCGAACACTGCCCGGCCTTGGCCCTGGCCGCATGACCCGGCGGCGCGAGCCCATTCGATATCCGATCCTCGGCGGTCCTGCCCAGGGCCACCACGTCGCGGCCCGGCACAACCACGAATGGTCCTGGCTAGAACGAGCCCTGGCGGCCTAGGGCGAAGAAGCTCCGGTGACCGCTGGTCCACCGGTCGGTGACCCTCAGAGCGACACCGTCGGCAATTCCGCGGAGTGCTCGTTCTCCCAGACGCGCCCAGGGGAAGGGCGGACCGCTGTGGCCGTGGTTGTCTTCGAATCGGGCGGTGCAGAGCTCCTCGACATCGTGTGGGTCGACCTCGACGACGAGAAGCCCCGTCGGGGCGATGAGCCCGCGACAGCGGCGCAGCAAGCCGCCAGGATCGCCTCCGATGCCGATATTGCCGTCGATGAGCAGGACGGTCTGCCAGCCTCTCTCGACCGGCAGCCGGTCGAACACCGACTGACACAGCGCAATCCCGCCCAGGGCAGTGGTGTGGGCGACGGCGCGGGGCGCGATGTCGACTCCGAGAGCGAAGACTCCGCGACCGAGAAGTGCTCTGCACAACCGGCCCGGCCCGCAGCCGACGTCGAGTACGGGGCCGACGCACCGTTCCAACACGGTTCTGTCGGCCACGGTGGGCCGCGCGTACCAGCGGCGCACGGGCATCCTGATGCGGCGCCCGTCCGCCAGCCGCAGATAGACCGGTCCGCGGTCGGGTCGCAGGGCCAGTGCGTAGGGGTCCTCTTCGGCCCCGTGCAGCTCGTCTTCGCCGGTCGTCACGGTGTGGCGCCATGGCCTGGAGCGGGCCGGTCGCCGTCGGTGCGGGCGGCCCGTCGGACGCGGCGGAGTCTGGACGCGAGGGCCAGTGCGGAGGCGGCGAAGAGCACACCGGTGATCGCGAGCCATCGGCCGAGGTAGACGCTCCCGGGCAGCCCGGTGTCACCGGCGTAGGGGACCGCCAGACCGAGGACGAGGGGGAACCAGACCAGCAGCAGGAGTCCGGACAGAAAGGCGGGGACGCGAAGGTGGTTGAGCCACAGCCCCGTCGGTCGCTGGTCCTTGCGGTGCCGCAGCACGGACTGGGCCGACAGGTCCGCCAGTGAGTACAGCGGCAGCAGGATGAGATCGTGGAGGATCGCCGCGCCGACGAACCAGATCGCCACTCCCCAGGGCTCGATGGCGAACAGGCGCACCATGGCGTAGCCGGTGAGGGCGAACGAGGCGATCAGGACGAGGAGGTGCAGGGGGCCGGAGCCGTACCAGCGGATGAATCGTGCCATGGTCATGCCCTGAAGGTGAGTCGGTGGACCCACTTGGTGTTGTTCACGCCGGGGTTGGCCGGGACGATGACGCGGGCCGGGTAGCCGTGGTCGAGGGAGAGGTCCGCGCCGTTGACGTGGAGGGCGAGCAGCGCTCGGGGGTCGTGGATCTGGTTGCCCCGCAGTACCACCTTGGTGAACGGGCCGGGGGGTTGGATGGATTCGACCAGGACGCTTCCGGCGCCGGACAATCCGGCCATCGCGGCGAGGTCGGTCAGCCGAAGACCACTCCACTGCTGGTTGCCGGTGGACCACCCCTCCACGCAGGCGATCGGCAGTGCCGCGGAGTGCTGGGGCATCGCCAGGAGCTGCTCGCGGGTGAGGACCAGTGCCGGTCCGTGGCCGTGGATCTCCAGTCGCCAGTTCGGGCCGACGAGCGCGGGGGTGACGCCGACGGCCGCCGCCGTCTTGTTGATCTGGAAGCTGTTCGGGCCGCTGCCCGGGTCGCGGTTGTGCGGTGCGAGGACGGCGGTGCCGCGCAGCCGGCCGCCGATGCTCTGTCCGGCGGTCACGACGAGGAGGAGCAGCGATCCCGCTCCGACCGTGCCCACCGCACCGCGGCGGGTCATCGTGGGCGGCGCGGGGGCGGCCGCCACCAAGCCGTCGGGGTCGAGGGGCTCGGGCCGGGTGTGGGCGAGGTCGGTGCGCAGTTCGGCGCCCAGGCTGCGGGAGCGCAGGGCATGTGTCATCCGGCCGAGTTTGAGGCACACGTGGACGACGAAGGCGGCGATGAACACCCATGCGCCGTAGAAGTGCAGACGGTAGAACGAGCCGGGGAAGACGTAGTAGAGCTGGATGTTGAGGATGCCGGTGACGAATTCGAAGATGACTCCGCCGACCAGCATCAGCAGGGACAGCCGCTCCAGTCCGTGGGCGACGGAGCGCACCGGCAGCCACTCGAACAGCTTCGGGATCACCGACCACAACTTGGCCAGCAGCACCGGCACGAGGACCACACCGAGCGTGACGTGCACGCCCTGAGTCAGCCGATACAGCCAGTAGGGGTGCGTGGGCCAGGAGAACAGGTAGAAACCCAGCACGCCCTTGTCAGGCGTCTGGTCGTTGAGGGGGCTCAGCCCGGGGTTGTAGGAGGCGTAGGAGAGCAGTCCGGTGACGAACAGCAGCGGAATGCCGATCAGCAGGACCAGGCCGAACACCGAGGTCAGCCAAGGCCCGCGGATCGGACTGCGCCAGAACCCAGGACGGAACGGACCGGGAGGCGGGGGAACCTGGCCGATGCGCCGCGCCGCCGCGTGGGCACGGACAGCGGCCACCGACGAGACAGCCGCAACAGCGGCGCGCATGCGCTTCATACGCTCCCGCGCACGCTCCTCATCCGGCCGCCGCCGCGACCCACCGGGGGGAGTCGGACCCGACGGCCGTCCGCCACCTTCCATCGGCCGTCTCCTCCAGTCCCCGGGCCGCCCTCACGACGAGGCGGGTCCATGTCGCGGCCGGCGCGTGACCGAACATGACACCAACAAGCTGACACAGGTCAGGTCGGTCGGCCGGGCCTGGGGCCCATGCGGGTGTCCAGCGTCAGCCGAACGGCCGAACCCCTGCTCCAGGTGATTCCCCAGGCGTCGGCGCTCCGGCCCCATGATGGAGGGGTGCAACGCCTCAGCGCGCGGTACAAAGCCTCCGACCAGCTCGGCCGCACCGTGCTGACCAGACAGATCGGCTGGTTCGCCGTGATCGGCGTCGCGTCCACGGCGGGCCAGGGCCTGCTGTACTGGGTGCTGCGCCACTGGTCACCCCCCTGGCTGGCCAACCTCGTCTCCCTCCTCGTCCTCACCGTCCTCAACACCGAAGCGAACCGGCGGCTGACCTTCCGCGGCTCTCCGGTCCGTGCCGTCCAGGCTCATCTGGCGGCAGGCGTCCTGTTCGTCCTGGCATATCTGGTCACCACCGGGGCGGTTCTGCTCCTGCGCCACTACCGGCCCACCGCCTCACCGGCAACGGAGGTCCTGGTGCTTGTTCCAAGCTTCGCCCTGGTGACCGCATTGCGCTTCGTCCTGCTTCGGCTGGTCGTCTTCGGACGACGCAACAGCCGCTGAGTCCCGGCTACGGACGTGACACGCACCGCCTCACCGGCCGTCCGATCGCTGGGACCTCTGACCGGTCCGTCACAGGTGGTTCCCGGCGACGGCTGCACCAGCTCCTCACCCGGACCGGGACGGAAGCCGACCAGGAACCCGTCCCGCACAGCTGCCGCAGCCGTTGGTGTCCCTACCGGTGCTCGGGGTTCTCGTAGTCGCGGCGGCAGCCGGCGTCCCACGCGGTGCGCTGGTTGCCGTAGGCGGGGATGCCGCCCAGGTCCTTCAGTGCCCGGGCCAGGTGGAGCAGGTTCCAGGTCATGAAGGTGGTGTTGCGGTTGGTGAAGTCGTTCTCCGGGCCGCCCGAGCCGGGGTCGAGGTACGACGGTCCGGGACCGGCCTCGCCGATCCACCCGGCGTCCGCCTGGGGAGGGATGGTGTACCCCAGGTGCTGCAGGCTGTAGAGGACGTTCATGGCGCAGTGCTTGACGCCGTCCTCGTTGCCGGTGATCAGGCAGCCGCCGACCCTCCCGTAATAGGCGTACTGGCCGGCGTCGTTGAGCAGGCTGGAGCAGGCGTAGAGGCGTTCGATCACCCGTTTCATCACGGAGCTGTTGTCACCCAGCCAGATGGGGCCCGCCAGCACCAGGATGTCGGCCGCCAGAACCTGCGTGTACAGGTCCGGCCAGGCGTCCGTCTCCCAGCCGTGCTCCGTCATGTCGGGCCACACACCGGTGGCGATGTCGTGGTCCACCGCCCGTACGACGTCGACGTGCACTCCCTGTGCGTCCATGATGGCGACGCCGCGGTCGATCAGCCCCTGCGTGTTGCTGGTGTCCGGCGACCTTTTGAGGGTGCAGTTGATCACCAGGGCACGCAGGTCGTCGTACCGGGCCGGCGGGGCGTCGGTGGCGGGCGACGAAGCGGTCACACGGTCCTCCCAGAGCCTGCCGCCGTACGGTGTCCGGCGGCGCGTCCACATCCGGATCCAGCGTGCGGGCCGACCGCGGCGTGCGCCACCACAACACCTCCGAACGGCCCCCGTTGGTCCACACCCCGGTCGGCGGCCGAAGAGTGGCCGAGGCAGGAGGCCGTGCCTACGTTCGTCGCATGGGTACCGAGAGCGCGACCGAGTCGCGGAACACGGCAGCAGCGGAGGACGTCGCGCATCTCCTGGTGCGCTGTCTGCGGGCCGAGGGCGTGGAGTACGTCTTCGGGATCCCGGGTGAGGAGAACATCCGCTTCGTCGACGCGCTGAACGGCTCCGGTATCCGGTACATCCTGGTACGCCATGAGCAGGCCGCATCGTTCATGGCCGAGATCTACGGACGGCTGACCGGCCGGGCCGGCGTGTGTTCGGCGACCCTGGGGCCCGGCGCGATCAATCTGCTCCTCGGTACCGCGGACGCCATGACCAACAGCGCGCCGATGGTGGCCCTGGCCGCCCAGGGCTCCCTGCGTCGCATCCACAAGGAGTCGCACCAGGTCATCGACCTCGTGTCGATGTTCGCTCCCGTCACCCGGTGGTCGGCCCGTATCGAGTGTCCGGACGCGGTGCCGGAGATGACGCGCAAGGCGTTCAAGACCGCGCAGAGCGAGCGTCCCGGGGCCGTGTTCCTGGCCGTGCCGGAGGACATCGAAGCGGGGCGTCCCGCTGAGCCGCTGGCACCCCTGCAGATCGACACGGTGCGTGCCGACGCTCCGTCCGCCTCCCAGATCGCGCGGGCGGTCGAGGTGCTCACCGCTGCACGGCACCCCGTCGTGCTGGCGGGCCACGGCGCTGCCAGAGCCGGGGCCTCGGCCGCCCTGGTGCGGTTCGCCGAGCGGCTGAACATCCCGGTCGCGACCACCTTCCACGGCAAGGGCGTCTTCCCCGACGACCACCCGGGCGCCCTCGGCGCGGTCGGCTTCATGCGCCACGACTACGGCAACTTCGGCTTCGACACGGCCGACGTGCTGATCTGCGTGGGCTACGAGATCCAGGAGTTCGACCCGGTCAAGATCAACCCGAACGGCGACAAGCGGATCCTGCACCTGCACCGCTTCCCCGCCGAGGTGGACGCCCACTACCCGGTGGCGGTGGGCGTCAAAGGCGATCCTTCACAGGCGCTGGACGCGCTCGCGGCAGCACTGCCCGACGGCCTCACCTTCGACTCGGCAGGCAGCGCGAAGATCCGTACGCTGCTCGACGAAGAACTGCGGTACGGACGCGACAACGAGGCCTTCCCCCTGGTACCGCAACGCGTGGTGGCCGATGTCCGCACGGCGCTGGACCGCCACGACATCGTGCTCGCCGACACCGGCGCCGGGAAGATGTGGATGTCCCGCCTCTACCCGACCTACGAACCGGACACCTGCCTGGTCTCCAACGGACTGTCCACCATGGGCTTTGCGCTGCCCGGTGCCATCGCCGCCAAACTGGCCCGGCCGGACCGGCGCGTCCTGGCCATGATGGGCGACGGCTCCTTCCTGATGAACTCCCAGGAACTGGAGACCGCCGTCCGTGAACGCATCCCGCTGGTCGTCCTCGTCCTGGTGGACGAGGAATACGGGCTGATCACCTGGAAGATGGAACTCGAACTCGGCCGCCACAGCCACACCCGGTTCACCAACCCGGACCTGGTCGCCTACGCCGAAAGCTTCGGCGCACACGGCTACCGGGTCGAGTCCGCCGACCAACTGCTACCCACGCTGCGCCGTGCCCTCGACGACGAAGGTGTCTCCGTGATCGCCTGCCCCGTCGACTACTCCGAGAACCTGCGCCTGACCGACCGACTCGGCACCCTCAGCGGCCCGTTCTGACCTGCCGGCCAAGGGAGCGGACGGACTGCAGCCCGACCCGCCCGCACCGCACCGCACCGCACCCGACGACGACCCGCCGCAGCGCGCGACGGGCGCCGATCACGGCCATCCTGGACCCGGCGGCGGGACGGGCGAACGGGAAGCCCGGCAGCCGGGACGACGACGAGACGGCGGCACGATGACGATCGACGTGACTGTGCGGCGCGTGATCCCGCTGCCACCGGAGCGGGTGGCTGCGTACGCCATGGACTGGCGCCATGACGCCTGGGGGCACCTCCCATGCCCGTTCAGGGCTATGGGGGAGGACTCAGGGCATCCGCACCGCGGAGCTGTCCCGCCAGGCCGACGGCGGCGGGTTCGGGACCGGTGCCGAGGTTACCCGCACGGCACATTTCCTGGGCCGGCGCATCGACTACGTCCTGCGCGTGGCCGCGTACGAACCCCCGCGACTGCTCGACATGGTCTCCGTGGTCGCCCCGATGCCGATGCACGTCACATACTCGTTCGACCCGCACCCGCGCGGAACTCTTGCAGCCATCCGTGTCCGAGGCGGGCCCGGTGGACTCCTCCGACTGGCCGCTCCCCTGATGTCCCGCCAGGTCCGCTCCTCCCTGGCCAAGGACCTGCGCGATCTGGAACACCGGCTCACCGAGCCGAAGGAAGACGTCTGATGGCATACGACGAGGGACTGGCCGAACGGATCCGCGAGTGGCTGGGGGGTGATCCCGACATCACCGAGAAGCACATGTTCGGCGGCATCGCCTTCCTGTGCCGGGGCGACATGGCCGTCGGGGTCACCGACGGCGACCTCTTGGTCCGTGTCGGCCCCGACGCCACCGACGCAGCCCTGGCCCGGCCCGGGACGCGCGTCTTCGACATGACCGGTCGCCCCATGCGGGGCTGGATCGTGGTCGCGGGTGAGGCGGTCGCGGAGGACGCCGAGCTGGCCGGGTGGATCGACGAGGGTCGTGCCTTCTCGGCGAGTCTGCCGCCCAAGTGACGGCCCTTTTCGATCCGTGCTCCGTCGGCGTGGTACAGCGTCTGGGTGTCACACGGCGGCCGACCGGTCGATTGATGCCACGGTCGCGGCCTTTTCAGCGCCTTTGCATCGGCGCCCGCGCGTGAGCGCGGGTTCACGCGGTGGGCGAGCAGGTTCCGCAGCTCCTGGTGGTGTTGGCCGAGGGATGGCACGTACGCCCGGATCGCCGTTCTCCGTGACGGCGCGCGCGTCGGAGACCAGACAGCCCCGGCGAGCGCACTCGCCCGAACGCCGGGCCTTCATCAGGCCGTCGAAGAAGTTCACGATGACGGGCAGTTCCCGCTCGACCTCCGCGAGCCGTGTGCTCCTGCAAGCGAACCCTTTCCGCCCGCTCACGCTTCCAGACGTCGCCCGTCTGTCAGCCGCTCAGGGGAGTGCCCCGCACCTCCGAGCCGACGGCGTGCCCATAAGACCGGTAAACCATGGTCGGCAACGGCGCAATCCTGCGCTCCCGGGGGCCACGCCAGAGTGCGTATGACCAGGTCAGAAGCTATCCCGCAGGGCCTGCTCCAGGTCGTCGGCGCCACGCACTCCTTGCTCAGCGCCGTACCCACCCACAGCCGTGCCCTGGCACGGTCACGCGGACTCAGGCGCTGGTACCCGGCGAGGAGTTCGCACAAGTAGGAGTAGCCGGGCTGAGAGTGGGCCGAGGATCGCGCTGGAGGTCGTGCTTGCCGTAACACCGGACGGCTTCAACGGGGCGGGCCGAGCACCTCGTCGGCGCTCCGAGGCTCCGTGCGCGGTTGCTGGTTGAGCTTGTGCCGCGTGATGGAGGAGTGCCGGTAGACCTCCTTGCGGGCCCGCATGATGTTGCCCAGGGGCGCGTGTTCGGCGGTGACCCGCCAGGGTGTGAAGGACAGCGCGTCCATCTTCGCCAGGTTCTCCGGGCCGGAGATGTCCTGCTGCGGAAGCCGCAGTTTCGCCACGGTGACGGGCGGCGAGAGCCGCTCGGGCCACTCCACGGTGGTGTCCTCCACCGGCATGCGCTCCAGGTCGGTGCAGAGCTGGACCTGGATGTCGAAGGTGTAGGGCCGTTCCTGGAGTTCGGCCTGCAGAGCCGGCCGGAAGACCTCCTGCGCGGAGGCCGGGTCGATGTCACGTCGGACCACCGTGGCGGCGGAGGCCGGGTCGGGGGTGATGCGCACCTTGGCGATGTAGTCGCCGTGCCGGACCGCGCCCATCGTCCAGTAGCTCGACAGCAGTACGTTGACCATGGGGATCTCGGACAGGCGCAGGAAGACCAGGAACTCGTCCCAGGCCCAGTCGTCCTGGTCCAGTGTTCCCTTTCCGGTGACGAATTCGGTGAAGAAGCGATGTGCGCCGGGGCGGCCCTGGGAGAAGTAGGCCGGTGCGTTCAGGAACAGGTCCTGGATGAACAGGTAGTGCTCGATCGTGTTGCAGAAGAAGACCGGTCCGTTGATGTTGGCGTAGTCGAACGTGCCCGTGTCCGGTTCGTCCTCCAGCAGGGTCGGGCCGGGGATGTCGAACATCTTGAGCGCCAGTCCGGTGGCGGGGCCCAGTCGCGCGTCGGCTCCGGCGTGCGGCGAGCCGTTGGAGAAGCGGATGAGAGCGTCGTGCGTTCCCGGGGTCGCGTAGATGCCCTGGGCGTACTCGGGGGGCAGCCCGTCCAGGATCTCGACTTCCCCTCGGACCAGCCCGTAGCCCTTGGCGTGGGCGTCGCGAATGGCGTGTCCGGTGCCGCCGGCGCTGACCGACTCGGCCACGTAGCTCTCGGTCTTCTCGATCACCTGCTGCAGGCTCTGGTCGAAGTTCGGGTCATCGTCTTCGACGTCAGGCGTGTAGGGGACGAACTGTGCTGCCATGACTTCGACCTCTCCTCGACGGCCGTGGTCGGGTCCCAGGAGGCAGGAACTGCCCTCAGTCCTCCAGCTCGGCGAGCCAGCGCAGAGCGCTCAGCCCCGGCAGGAAGCAGTATTCGCCGCCGCGGGTCACCACGAAGCTGGGCAGGTTCCGCAGACGGCGCCGGACCGGCTTCTCCGGGATGGTGACGCTGCCGGTTCCGCCGTGGTGCCCGGCCACCGGGTCCTTTTCGCCGGGGTAGCCGATGAAGTTTCCGTCGTTGACCCACTCGGCCTTGATGAACTCGAACTGCCGTTCAAGGTGGGTGCCGATGAATACTCCGACCAGGCCGCGTTCGGCACCGTCGTCCTCCAGCACGCCCTCCGGCAGCGGTGGGCCGTACGTGGTGCCGCGGCGGATGAGGCGGTGCATCCGGGCGTCGCCGATGATGGTGGCATCGCGGGGGTTGGTGCGCCGGATGTGCGCACCCGCGGGGCACCCGAACCCGCCGTCGTCGTGTTCCCGGTACAGGAAGTTGTTGACGCGGTGCGGGTCGGCCGCCAGCTCCGGATCATCGCGGTCCGGGGACAGCGTCAGCGGCGCCCCGCTGGGCCAGCGCCCGACCATCTTCGCCGCCAGCAGCGCCTCCTCCTCGGCGCTGGAGCTGTTCGCGCGCAGGTACCGGCGCCAGGCCGCCACATTGGTGTGGATCTTGCGAACGGCCGCATAGGTCCCGTTGCGACCGAGGACGTCGGGGCTGGGCGTGGGCGGCAGGCTGCCGGTCTCGTCGGGGTAGCCGAGAATGAACTCACCGGCCTTGATGGGAACTTCCTGCGGATTGGAGCCGGGCAGTCCGACGCCCTCGATGTTCGGATGGCTGATGCCGTCACGGAAACCGAAGGTGGTGCGCCCGGTCGGGAGCTGGCGGACCTCCTGCTGCCAGACCACCCGGACACCGGGCGTCTCCTCGTAGGCGGCACGGGCCCGCTCCAGCTCCTTCCCCAGCTGCCCCACATCGGAGGAGAGGGCGCTCAGCGCGATGTGGACATCGCCCGTCCCGAACGGCGCCTCCCAGTGGTCCGGCGCGCTCTCGCCCACGTCGCCGATCAGCTCCGCCCGGGCGGCCATGCCCTCACGAAACGCCCGCGGAAAGCTGTCCAGCGACTCCTGGGGCACCCCCAGGGCCCGTAGTCCCTGATAGCTGAGCGCCACAGCCACCCAGGCATCCTGGCTCCGGTCCGCGCCGGGCAGGCCACCCGAGGTCAGCGGGAGCAGCCGCCGCAGCAGGGCGCGGCCTGCTTGGCGGTCATCGATACGCAGGAAGACGAACTCTCCCGCGTAGGGCACGGGCCGTGGACGCAGGGCACCACTCTGGACGTCGTCGATCTCGACGCGCACGCCGACCGTGTTGCTGTTGTCCGCCGTGTTCATGATCGGAAGTGCCTCCACATCGGTCTCCGCCCGGGCAGCCCCGCAGCGGCCGGCCCCTGCCCGCAGACGGGGTCCACCGATGGTGGGTCAGCTCCGAGGGTCGACTGTGTCCGGCTTCTACCGTGCGGCTTCCTCCAACAGCTTCTGGAAGGTGGGCGTCGCCAGCAACTCGGCGTTTGCCGGGTTCTCCAGCGCCGCGCGGAACTCGGGGGTGTCCAGCACCGCCTGGAACGCCTCACTCACGCGCTGGTCCTTCCAGACCTGCTGAACGGTCAGTCCGGGATAGGCGCTGACGAATGCGTTCGCGGGCGCCTGGTTGGCGACGAACCAGTCCTTCACCCCAGGGTCGGTGACGCCGGGGAACCCTTCGTCATGCGAGAAGAACCTGTCGAAATTGGCCCCGACCTGCGTATGGGCGAAGTCGTCGATGTAAGCGTCCCAGGAGCCGTCGAAGACACTGGCGAACATGTGCCGGGTGTCATGGTCGAAAATGACATGGCGCTCGTCATGCAGGGTGCCGATCTGCTGCACCGCCGCACGGACGGTCTTCTCGGCCGCCCCGCTGGAGACGGTGGCGAGTTCCTCACGCAATGCATCGGCCTCGCCCGGCTTGATCTTGCACATTACGGTGAACTCGCTGCAGACCCCGTCCGACCTGCCAGGGCGCTCGGGGTGGGCCGACTGGGGTGCACCTGACGTCGCAGTCATCGTGAGATTCTCCTGCCACGGATCGGTGCGAGGATCGCCAAGCGCCCCGAACATGAGGCGCCATCGCCCTCACATGTCAATCCTCACCGCGGATGCGCTGCCTTGCATCTTCGCCTCGTGCTCCCGGACCACGGCCGATCACGGTCGGTGCCGCGTCTCCCGGCTTGCCGCCCGGTTCCGGGTCGGCAGCAACGCGGTGAGACAGGCCACAACCGAGGTCCTCGAAGTCCTGAGGGGCTCCCGGAGACAGATCAGACCAGGCGCAGGAAGATGGAACCGGGGCATGCCGAACGCGTCGTCGTCACCACTTCTCGGCAACCACTTCCACGCCGTCATGACGACAAGGGCGCTACCGATCGCACAAGCCGATCGCACAAAACCCCATTGCGCCGCCAAGGTCGCGGCTCTTGCCTCCGCCGAACCCTGCTCGACCGGATCACCACCCGCCCCCCAGAGGGAGGCAACCGTGGGCAAAGTCCTCGGTGACGTGTTGGGTTTCGCGGCCGCCGTGGCGGTCAGCCCGCTCCCGATCATCGCCGTCATCCTCATACTCGCCACGCCCCGGGGACGTCTCAACGGAGTCCTCTTCACCGTCGGCTGGATCCTGGGACTCTCGGTACTGGGCGCGGTGATGCTGGCGATCGCTTCCCCCGCAGGCGCCTCCGCCCACAACCAGCCGGCCACCTGGGTGGGAGCTCTCAAGCTCGCACTCGGCCTGTTCCTCGTCCTCTTCGGCGCCCGGCATGGCACCGACGCCCAAGAGATCCCTCGCAGGCCCAGCTGCCGAAGTGGATGAGCGCGATCGACCGCCTCACGCCGGTCAAGATCTTCACACTCGGACTGGCCCTGGCCGCGCTCAACGCCAAGAACGCCCCGCTGACCATCGCCGCGGGCGCCTCGATCGGCTCGGCCGGGCTGCCGGTCGGACAGCAGATCGCCTCACTGGCGATCTTCGTCCTGGTCGCCACCCTCGGCCTGCTGGCCCCGCTGGGGGTTTTCCTCCTCGGAGGAGAGCGAGCCCAGGCCACGCTCGGCAACTGGAAAGAGTGGGCAGCTCAGCACAACGTCGCCGTGATGGCCGTCCTGTTCTTCGTCCTCGGGCTCAGGCTGGTCGGAGACGGCATTTCCATCCTGGTCTCCTGACACGACCACCCACGCGTGTCAGGCATGTGCCCCGGAGGGCACATCCAGGGCACATGAGCCTGGGAAACGGCGTTGACCCGTGAGAACTACGGAGAGGAGTTTTCCCAGGTCAACGCACATTCCACCGAGAAGCCCCAGGTCAGCAACCCACCCCTCCCATTCGCTGCACGAATGGCAGGACTTCTCGCACCGGTTGCATGAGGCGGGGCATCAGCCGTACTGCCTGGTGTGGCCCTGAGCTGGAGTTCGGGAGGGCTGGGCCGGCTGGCCGTGTTCGTGGAGGTGTCCTCCGGTGAAGTCGCCGTCGGGTGGTCGTCTCAGGCGAACAGCTCTGCGCCGAGAGGGTGTTGGCGGTCGAAGCCGGGGAGGATCAGGAAGGTCGCGCTGGCGGTTGTGGTGGTGAATCGCAGCAGCGCGTCGGACGTGTCCATGTGGGTGAGGGTGGCGGTGAAGGTCCGCAGGTCGTTCTGGAAGCTGATGAAGAGCAGGCCCGGGGCGGGGTCGTCGGTGCTGTAGGAGCGGCGGAGCATCAGGCCGGTGCCGACGACGGCGGGGTTCGCGCGGCGCACGTGGGCGTCCGCGGGGACGACGTAGCGTCCGTCCGGGGTCTTGGCGCCGAGGTCCGGGCCCGAGGCGACGGGGCCGCCGGAGAGGGGGGCGCCGCCGGCCCGATGCCGGCCGAAGACGGCTTCCTGTTCGGCCACGGACAGCGCGGCGAACCGCGGCAGGTCGAGTTCCATGCGCCGCAGTACGGCGAGGGTGCCGCCGGCGACCGCGGGAGGCCCGGCGAGCCACAGGTCGCGTTGTTGTTCGGCGGTGGTGTGCGGGCCCACGATGCCGTCGATGAAACCGAGCGGGTTTCGTGGCGCGGTGAGGCCGTTGCCGATGGGCACGTTGGTGCCCCGGCGTGCGGACTGCCGCCAGCGCTCGTGGACGCGGTCACCGGCCTGGTGCAGGAGCGCGGCGGCGACGACCGGCGGGAGCAGCGCGTCGTCGGCACAGATCTGTAACAGGAGGTCTCCGCCGCGTGCCCGTGGGGCGATCCGCTCGCGGGAGAAGCGCGGGAGGTCGGCCGCGCCGGGCAGAGTGGCGCCGGCGCTGCGCACCAGTCGCGGGCCCACGCCCACGGTCACGGTGAGGTCGCCCGGCTCAAGTCCCAGCAATCGCACGTCGGTTCCCGCGGTGAGTGCGCGGATGGTCTCGCCGAGTTCGGCCAGTAACGGGCCGGCGGCCACGGTGGCACCGAGGTCGGCCACCACGGCCAGCAGGTTGCGCTGGGCCGGCTGGGGAAGCGTGATGCCCGCCTGGTGCCGGCCCGCCGCCGGAACCGGCGTCGGCATCGGCGTGGCCGCCGCGGAGGGGCCCTGCCGGCCTGGCCGGGCGGAGTCCGATGTGCACCCGGCGGTCAGACCGGCGGCCACCATGGCGCCGGTGACATCGAGGAACGCGCGGCGAGACGGGTGGTGATCGGCTCGGTGCATGGTGTGCAGAGTGCCACACCCCCTTCACGCATGCCGGTCAACCTTCCGATTCCGGCCCGGAATTGGGCATCGATCATGTGAGACTGGGCTCATGCCTCGATTAGCTCCTCGCGTGGTGGCGGCGGTACTGGCCACGCTGACGCTCGTGGCCGGCTGCGGCAGTGGCGGTGGTGGCGACGACGGCGGGTCCGGCAGGGGCCGGCGACCGAGCGGTGCGGACGTGACGATCCGCGTGCCTGCCGACGCCCCGACGATCTCGGACGCTGTGTCGCTGGCCCGGCCCGGTGACCTGGTGCTGGTCGCACCGGGCGTGTACCACGAGTCGGTGCGGATCGACACGCCTCGCGTCACTCTTCGCGGCGCGTCCCGGGACAAGGTCGTCATCGACGGACGGTTGCGGCAGCCGAACGGTGTCGTCGTCACGGCGCCCGGCGTGGCCGTGGAGAACCTGACCGTGGAGAACAACACGCAGAACGGGATCCTCGTCACCGGCTCGGCGAAGGCGGCCTCCGGGCTGCCGGGGCATTCCGGGGGGTACGACACCGGCGACGAGCCCGTCACCTTCCTGAAGTCGTTCCTGGTCTCGTACGTGACCGCGACCCGCAACGGGCTGTACGGCATCTACGCGTTCTCCGCGCAGAACGGTGTCATCGAGCATTCGTACGCCTCGGGCGGGGCCGACTCGGGGATCTACGTGGGACAGTGCAAGCCCTGTCGCGTCGTGGTGCGGGACAACATCGCCGAACTCAACGCGGTCGGTTACGAAGGCACCAACGCCGGCGGGGACATGTACGTGGTCGGCAACCGCCTGGTCGGCAACCGGGTCGGGCTCACCACCGACTCCGACCACCAGGAGAAGCTGCTCCCGCAGCGGGGCGCCGTCATCGCGGGCAACCTGATCGCCGCCAACCAGCAGCCGGCCACTCCGCAGCAGGCCGACGGCGGTTGGGGCACCGGCATCGGCATCGACGGCGGCAGCGACAACCGGTTCGTCCGCAACCGCATCGCCGGCAACGCCAACGCCGGGCTGGTGATCACCGCGACCGCCGACCTGCCTCCGGTCGGCAACCAGATCCTGGACAACACGTTCACCGGCAACGGCGTCGACGTCGGCTGGACGTTCCCCACCGCCACGCGGGGACGGGGCAACTGCCTGCGCGGCAACGAGCTGCGCACCACGGTGCCCGCCCGGCTCGCGGCGACCGCGTCCTGCCCGCTTGCAGCCAAGTCGCCCTCGCCGACGGGCAGATGGACGATGCCGACGGCACCCGGTGGCATCCCGTTCACCGAGGTCGCGGCTCCCGGTCCGCAGCCGCAGTTCCCCCACGCCGTCACCACGGGCGCCACCGCCGTCCCGGCCTCTCCGGTCCTGCCGGACACGGCGGACGTCCCGCTGCCGTCGGCGTCCCTGCTCGCCGCGGGCGCGCGGGTGCGGACGTCGTGAACGGCGGTGCGGACGTCCTGAACTGCGGTGCGGACGTCGTGAACGGCGGTGTAGACGTCCTGAACGGCGGCTACGGCGCCGGGGTGACTCCCGGTGCCGGCTCGACCGGAACGTACGTGCGGGTGTCGAAAGCGATGACCACCGGCTGCGGCGCGGAACCCACGCTGACGCGGACCCGGTACATGGTGCCGTCCGAGCCGACCCAGTAGCGCACGCGGCCCGCCGTGCCGGAGCGGTCGCGGGAGGACGGCCCGGTCATGACGTCCACCCGATGCCCGTCCACCTGGTCCTCTCCCCACCAGGCGGCGCCGTTCTGCGGCAGCAGTTGGGCGTTGTCCGGCCGGTCGCTGCCGAGACCGAGCGCGATGGCCAGCGAGGTGTCCAGCGAACTGCCGGACGACCGCAGCGGGCGGCCGTACCAGCCCGAGCGGGGCGGCGACGCGGGTGCCTGCGCCGGGGCGTTCGCCATCGGGTGGACGAACACCGAGGTGGCCGTCCACTGGATCAGCCCGTCGCTGGACGTGTCGCGCCCGGTGCCGTGCACCACGCCGTAACCGAGCTTGCCCCGGTAGTCGACGGACCCCGTGACGGTCAGCCCACCGGCGGTGCCCGGCACGGTGATCGTCACCGCGCGGCCGTGCGCCTCGTAGTTGCGGAACCGCGTGATCGCCAGCAGGTTCGCCTCGTCCGGCGTCAGCGCGCGCGGACCGCCGGGGCCGGAGCCGCCGCCGGTGGCGACGACGGCCACCAGGATCGCGGCCACCGCGACGGCCGCTATGCCGATGGCCGCCGCCCAGCGGGGCCGCAGCCATCGGCGCCGGTCGGCCGCACGGACCGGTAGAGCTCGCTGGACCCTCACGCTCCGCGCGCGGCTCGACGCTGACACTCTTCTGGTTCACCCTCTCGATCACCACCCCGGCCGGCCCTCGCGGACCGGCCGGGGCACATCACAGTCGTGCCGTTCGTCTGTTCCGTTCGTTCGTGCCGTTCGGTCAGTTCTTCCGGGCGCGACGCTTCCGGCTCATGAACGCGATGAACAGGCCCGCGGCCACCAGCAGACCGGCGAGCCCGATCATCTGCGGCACCCCGGACATACCGGTGTGCGCCATCGAACCCGAACTACCGCCGGCCGGGGCCGGGTTGTTGGCAGGCAGCGCAGGCGGCGCGTGCGACGCCGGTGGCGCGGAGGCCGGTGGCGACGACGGCGTCGGGGTCGGCGTCGGCGTGGGCTTCGACTTCGGGATGTACACCCCGGCGTCGATCGTGTGATCGACCCCGCCCGGCTTGTCCGGTGCCGTGACCGGCGCGGAGCCGTTGCACAGCCTCCCCGTGGTCGGCGGAGTCACATTGGAGTCGTGCACCCGGTCGGACCCGGCTCGCGGGAGCGTGAACCGCAGCTCGCTCGCCCGGGGTTGCCTCGGCACCTTGGCCGTGTCCGCGGTGCACACGTCGAACTGCACCGTGTACGCGGCACCGGGTGTGAGTTCGTACGCGGCGCCGACACCGCCGAAGTAGTACTCGCCGGCGGCATCGGTCCTGGTCGTGGCGACCTGCTTGCCGTGCGCGTCCAGCAGGTTGATCGTCGCCCCCGGCAGCAGTACGTCCGCCGGGTCCTGGATGCCGTTGTGGTCGCCGTCGAACCACACGAGGTTGCCGATCTGGACCGGCGCGTTCGCCGCCGCGTACGCGATGTCACCGAGCCCGCCGGCCTTGCCGAAGCCGTTCTGTTCCTGACCGACGAACTGGTACGCGTTGGCGGCCGGGGCGTTGCCCGGTCCCTGACCGGTCGTGATGTGGTGGTAACCGGTCCCGGCGGTCTCGATGTTGACGGTCGGGTCGAACTCCGTGCTGACGACCCACTGCTGCCGCGGAATGTAGGCCACCGATCCCAGCGCGGTCTCCTGGTGCGGCCCGGCGTAGAAGTCGCCGGGGAAGTACTCGACGACGCCGTTGGCCTGGCCTCCGCTGTTGGCGGGGGTGGCGTGGTTGGGGCAGTTCCCGGTGCCTTCCCAGGCGTATCCCCCGGTGGGAACGGCGCAGACCATGGTGATGTCACCGCCGGACATGCCCATTTCGGGCGTGTTGTTCAGCGGGCGGGGGTCCAGCCCCTTCGCACTGAGCACGTCCATGAACCGGTCGCGGAAGCCCAGGATCATCGAACCGTCCCGCCCGAAGGCGAGGGAGGCGAGTTCCGGCTGCGGATCGATGAAGGCGCCGCCCGCCTTCCGCTGGTCCCAGGTGCCCAGGCTGGTGTTCCACGGGTTCCAGTGGGTGGCCTGGTCGATGTCGCCGGCACCGTTGAAGACGGTGCCGCGCTTGGCGGTGAGCGCGTGGGTCAGCACCGTGGTGAACCGCTTGCCGTCGTAGGTGTAGACGACGGCTTTCAGGTCCGCGCGCCGCTGCGTGCTCTCCGCGTTGCACACGCCGCCGACGTACAGCTTGTTGTCGTGGACGGAGAGACCGAACGGCCGCCAGTCGCCGGCGCTCGCGCACCCCGGGTCCGGGATCCGCACCGTCGCCTCGGGCGACGAGGCGGTGGCCCCGGTCGCGTCGAAGCTCACCAGGCTGCGGGTCAGCAGGTTCACCGCGTACAGCGTGGAACCGTCCTCCGACAGGGCCATGCCGCCGATGCTCTCCTTGCCCGGCGCGTCGATGAACCCGGGGTCCTTGTTCATGTCGGCGCTGTCGTGCGGTGTCACCGCGGCGCCCGGCACCCGTGCGAACAGCTCGGGCGTACCCGAGCCACTGACCGGCACCGTGTAGATCGCGCCGACGCCCTTCGGCCCGTACGGGGCGTACCGGCGGGCGAACGCGCCCTGGAACAACCGGCTCCGGTACTTGTCGTACGCCAGCGCGAACGTCGTTCCCACCTGGGCCTGCGTGGCCAGCGTGGCCGGGCACGACACACCGGTGGGACACGTGCCCCGGACGTTCGTCCCGAACGCCACCAGTGCCCGGGTGTCGGTTCCGGTGGCGCCGTTCTGGACCGGTACGAAGTACCGCGAGTCCGGCAGCGTGTAGTCGGCCGGATCCCAGACCCCGGTCACCACCGCGGCGTTCTTCCCGCCCGACACGTCCACGAACGACGTGAAGCTGTCGAAGTGGTTCTCCGCCGTCGACGCGGGTGCCGCCCGCAGATAGTCGCTGTACGGCGCCGGGACGCTGACGTCGACGCGGTACCGGCCGCCGCTCAGCACGGTCGACCGCGACACCACGACCTTTCCGGTGGCATCCGTGACGCCGGTGACATGGTGTCCGGCGGGGTCGGAGATCTCCACCTTCATGCCGCGCTGGGGCACGTCCATCGTCGCGTTGATCACGCCGGTGCCGAAGAAGTCGCGCAGCACCTCGACCGTCAGCGTGCCGTCGTCGGTCGAGGCGGCGGCCGGTCCGGACGTCGCTCCCACGGCGCCGCCCGCCAGTAGGAGAACGGATAACCCTACGCGTGCCAGCCGCTCCGCAAGGCCGCGGGTCGACTGGCGCGAGTCTGAGCCGACTCGGTTCATGGCATCACACTCCACACTTCTCTTGTCTTGAAAACGAGGCGGCCACTTCTCGCCACATGTCCACTTCGTGCCCCCGGAAAGGGACGCCGGCCGTGAACGCCGAGGCAAAAGAAAACGGCCCACTGCTGGTGCGTGGACCGCGTTGTGATGATCGTTTGATGGTATTGCGGACGAGTTGTAAGAACCGCAGGCCAGAAAAGGCGAACACACGTTCACGACCTCGGGCGAAGCCTCCCCGGACAGTGTGTTTGCGCAGCTCAATCACGGTGCTCTCGCCCCCTCCACCACCGACCTCACCGACCGCCATCGCGAGCAGCGCGCGATATTCTATCCACCGAAGTCTCGCCGCCGCCGCAGAACTCCTGAAATCCATCGGATGCGAAAAGGGGATCCTGGGGGATCTCGCGGATCCCGTGGATCCCGTAGATCCCGTGGATCCCGTGGATCCGGGCAGCAGTGCGGGCAAAGCCATTGCTGATGCCGATCATGCGGCGTCCGAGGAGACCCACCCCGTCCGCCGACTTCCCGGACCCCGAGGGCCGAGCCCTCCAGTAACTGCTTTCATTACTTACTGTCATCGGTCAAGTGTTTCGTTCGGACCGCCCGGACAACCCTTTCGGGGGATTCATTCCCCCGAATGCTCGACACCCGCCCTCCATCGGCCCTCGTTATGTGAGCGTGTCACTGACAGGGGATGAAGCATGCGAAGCCATGAATCATCCGGTGCGTCTCGGCAGCTGCTGGGACCTCCTCGATGATTTCTTGGACGAGATTAGGGTCATGGAAACTGAATACCTGCGGGCGGCCCGCGAACGGAATGGTGAGACGAGCGCCGGCTGGGCGGCATCGTGCAGACCCCGTGTTCCAGACGGAACTGCTTCCTGAACCTGAGGACACGGAGGAAACCACCGGATGGACCGGAACAGCTATGAGGCACACCCCTACGACTACGAGCCGCAGCACGTCTTCCGAGGCGAACACGACACGCTGAGCCAGCCCACGTTCGACGCCGTCTCCTTCCCGACCCAGCAGTCCTGGCACGCTCCGGCGCCGGAGGTCTCGCCCTGGGACCTGGACGAAGAACTCGCCCACATGCTGTCGGGGGCGACCCGCGCGGCGGCCGCTCCCGCTCCCGCCCCGACCCCCGGCCCGGCCTCTCCCGAGCGGTCGCACCGCAAGGTCAACCGGCGCAGACTCCAGGCAGAATCGCATCTCCTCGACGGCGGGCAGCGCGTCACCCATGTCACGGTCCTGATCGGCACGATCGTCGTGGCCGCGGCCTCCCTGCTGACCTGGGCGATCAGCTACTCCTACGGCCAGTTGCACACCATCGCCGAGTCCGTCCTGCCCTCGAACCTCGCCGAGTGGTGGCCGCTCACGGTGTACGGGCCCTGGTTCGTCGCGGCCCTGTCGATCCTGCGGGCGACGGTCCAGCGCCGCACCGCCCGCCGTTCCTGGGGCGTGATCCTCTCGGCCTCGGCCGTGGCGGTGGCCCTGTGCGTCAGCCACGCGTCCCAGTCGATTCTGACGTTCGTGATGCTCGGAATTCCCCCGATCACCGCCCTGGTGTGTTTCTGGGAACTCGTCGGACAGGTCTCCTCCAAATACCGATCGACCAAGCAGGGCGCGCACGCGCAGCGGAATTCCAAGCGATAACACAATCGAGTAAGAGAAGAAATCGAGCCGTACGCCGTCGTATGTCGTCGCATGCCGTCGCATGCCGCCGTATGCCGACGTACGCCGTCGTCCACCGTCATTCCGTGGCCAGGAAGTCCACCACCGCGAGAGCGAAGAGCAGGGCCAGGGCGAGGCCGACGACGACCCAGCCGGTGGGGTGGTTCCAGAGCACGAAGGCGACGGCGGCCACGGCCACCAGGAGCCAGCCGATCCCGACGCGGTGGCGGCGCACGAACGGGCCGACCGGGCCCGTGCGCAGGCCGAGGCGGTCCGTCTGGGCGCGGGACGCGGCGATGCCCGCGTGCCACACCTGCCGGACGGCGCGGGCCCAGCGGGCCGGTCCGGTCAGCCAGGCGGCAAGGGCGACGATCACACCGAGTGCCACCACCGCCCGTACCTCCTTGCGCAGGAAACGGGTCAGGGTGTCGTAGACGGACGCGGCGGCAGGCTGGGAGACCCCGCGCGGCAACGAGTCCAGGTAGACGACCCGGAAGACGGTGAGCCCGAGGCCGAGCAGGAGGGTGGCGAAGGCGAAGCCCAGGGCGGCGGCGATCAGGGTGCGGCGGCGGTGCGTGGCCGTGAGGACGCCGGCCGCGGTGAGGACGACGGCGAGGACCGACAGCCACAGGCCCGCCAGCTCCAGCACCCGGAAGTACGTCTTGATCCGGCTGACCTTGTCCCCCTGGAACACCGTGAACTGGGTGTGCACCGCGGGGATCTTCTCGGCTGCCGTCAGCCCGGAGTCGGCCAGCCGGGTCTTGATCTGCTCGATGACCGGGGCGAGGTCGACGCTCACCGTGTCGTTCTCCAGCCGGACCGCGCCTCCGCCGCTGCCCGTCAGGGCCTTGTCCAGGGAGGCGTGGATCTGGCGGTTGGCGTCGCGCCAGATCGTGTCGAAGGCGTCGGAGGCGACGACCTCCCGCGCCTTGTCGTGCACGAAGCTGCGCACGGCTCCCTCCACCGAGCCACCGAGTACGCCGAGGCCCTTCTGCAGCAGCGGCCGGTCCTTCGGTGCGACGCCCTTCAGGAGGTCGGGGACGTCCAGGTGGTCCATGAGGGCGTCGGTGGCCCGGGTGGCCACGGCGTTCTGGACGGCGGGGTCCGCGGCCAGCGGGGCGACGGTGGCGACGTAGCGGTCGGTGTCTCCCAGCAGGTCGGAGGTCCAGGCCGCGAGGGCGCCGAGCGGTGCGAGGACACAGCCGAGGACGATCAGCAGCGCGGCGAGCACGGACCTCGTCCGGTGCCGTGACCCGCCTGTCACCGCCCCACCCGCCGTCCCTCCGCCCGTCCCTCCGCCCGCCGACCGGGCCTCCAGGGCGGCGACCCTGGCGCGCAGCCGGTCCAGTTCGGCGCGGTCTCCTTGACTGTTTTGGCGGGCAGCGCCCCCGTCCTCCCCGCCCGCCCCGTCCTCCCCCGTCGGCTCCCGCTCCGTCATCCCCGGCCTCCTCCGCTCACCGCTCGTGCCCGGACCGTCGGTCGTACCTCTGCCAGCAGCAGATCCCGTCGCGGGCGGGGGTGCGAGTGACGGTGGGCCGTTCGGGTGCGGGGTCGGTTCGGGTGCGGGGTCGGTTCGGGTGCGGGGTCAGTCCGAGTGGGGACGGGCGAGGCCGAGGTCGTAGGCGAAGATCACGGCCTGGACGCGGTCGCGGGCGCCGATCTTGGCGAGGACGCGGCCGACGTGGGTCTTCACGGTGGACTCCGACAGGACGAAGCGGTCGGCGATCTCGCCGTTGGTCCAGCCCTTGCCGATGGCGACGAGGATCTCGCGCTCGCGGTTGGTCAGGGAGGTCAGCCGGCTGTCCTCGGCGGGGTCGCCGGCGCGGTGCGGGTGCGGGACGTGCCGGGTGTACTCCTCCAGGAGGCGGCGGGTGAGCGCGGGGGCGATGACGGCGTCGCCGCCCGCCACGGCGCGGATGCCGGCGAGGAGGTCCTCGGGGCGGGCGTCCTTGAGCAGGAAGCCGCTGGCTCCGGCGCGCAGGGCGGAGTGGACGTACTCGTCGAGGTCGAAGGTGGTCAGCACGAGCACGCGGGAGCGCGCGCCGGAGGCGACGATGCGCCGGGTGGCCTCGATGCCGTCCATGCCGGGCATGCGGACGTCCATGAGGACGACGTCGGGGCGCAGTTCGGCGGCCTTGCGGACGGCCTCGCCGCCGTGGGCGGCCTCGCCGAGGACCTCGGTCTCGGGGACGGAGTCCAGCAGGATGCGGAAGGCGTAGCGCTGGAGCGGCTGGTCGTCGACGACGAGCACGGTGGTGGTCATCGCCCGCCGCCCGGGGACGTGAGGTCACGGGGTGCGCGGCCGTCGCCGGGCGGGGTGAGGGCGAGGACGGCGTCGACGCGCCAGCCTCCGCCGGGGGCGGGGCCCGCGCTGACGGTCCCGCCGTAGAGTGCCGCTCGTTCGCGCATGCCCACCAGGCCGTGTCCTTCCTCGTTCGGCGGTCCGGACGGGACGGACTGTCCGCTGTCCCGGACCCGGATGGTCAGCCGGGTGTCCTCGGCCGCGACCGACAGGTTCACCCGGGTGCCGGCGCCCGCGTGCTTCAGGGTGTTCGTCAGGGCTTCCTGGACGATGCGGTGGACCGCCAGCTGGACGCCCTCGTCCAGGGCGTCGACGTCACCGGCGGTGCGGTAGACGACGTCCAGGCCGGCCGCGCGCACCCCCTCGCACAGCGAGCCGATGTCCGCGACGCCGGGCTGCGGGCTGAGTTCGGGCCCGCCGCGCCACCCGCCCGTCGCGTCGCGCCACCCATCCGTCGCGTCGCGTCGCCCGTCCGTCGCGTCGCGCAGGACGCCGAGGACGCGCCGGAGTTCGTCGAGGGCCTGGCGGCCCGTGTCACCGATCAGGCACAGCGCCTCCTTGCCACGCTCGGGGGCGGTGTCGGTGGCGTAGGCCCCGGCGTCGGCGAGCGTGATGATGACGGAGAGGTTGTGGCCGACGATGTCGTGCATCTCGCGGGCCACGCGGGCCCGTTCGGTGGCGGCGGCCAGCCTGCTGCGCTGGTCGCGCTCGATCTCCAGCCGGGCCGCCCGGTCCCGCAGTCCGGCGAGCTGGGCCCGGCGGATGCGGACCACGAGGCCGAGCGCCAGAGCCGCGGTCGCCGTGCTCAGCAGGAAGAACAGCGCGTCCCAGACGGACACGACCGGCGACACCCGCACCGCGACCAGCGCCATGCCGGCCGCCATGCCGGCGCAGGCCCAGGGCAGTTGCCGTAGCCGCCCGTGCAGGGCCAGGCTGTACAGGGCGACGAAGAGGGCCAGGTCCGCGCGCAGCGCCGAGCCCAGCGCCCACTGGAGGACGAACACCGCCCAGACGGCGCAGAAGGCGACCAGCGGACGGCGTCTGCGCCACAGCAGCGGCAGCACCAGTCCCGCCTGCAGGACGAACACGCCCGCGACGGGCAGCCGGGTGAAGGCGAGGCGGAAGCGGCGCGGTCCGTCACCGTCGCCGTCGCCGCCCCCGATGCCCGCGTGCAGCAGGTCCGGCAGACAGAACATCAGGAAGACCAGCACCACCACCGCGGTGTCCAGCACCCAGGGGTGGGCCCGGTCGGCCTGCCGGAACCGCCGGCCGACCCGGCCGAGCCGGGTGACCAGCGGTCCCATACCGCCGATGTCGTAAGGGGTCGCGGCACTCACCCGCCCATCGTGCACGCGGAACCTGTGAGGTGCGCCGGGCCCGGAGCCGGGACGCGCGGGGGCCCCGCGGTGGGCCCGGTCAGGCGTCACTCCGCACCAGCCGGTACGCCGCGCCCGCGAGGGCGAGGGCCGTCCAGCCGAGGAAGACCAGCAGCCCGGCCGTCGGCGAGAGGGTGGTGGCGTCGTGGGTGAGGGAGAACAGGGCCTCGCCCGCGTGGCTGGGCAGGTAGGGGCTGATGTCGTCCTGCCAGGAGCTGGGCAGCAGGGAGATCAGCCCGGGGACGAGCATGAAGGTGGCGACCAGGAGCGAGATGCCGCCCGCCACCGAGCGCAGCAGCACGCCCAGCGCGGTGCCGATGACGCCGACCAGGCCCAGGTAGAGCCCGGCCCCGAACAGGCTGCGTACGACGCCGTCGTGCGTGATGTCCAGCGCGGCGGGGGTGCCGGAGACGATCCGGCTGCCGGCCAGGAAGGCGACCCAGGCGCCGACGGTGCCGACGACCAGCGCGACCAGCCCGAACACGGCCGCCTTGGACCACAGCACGGGCAGCCGGCGCGGTACGGCCGCCAGGGTGGAGCGGATCAGGCCGGTGGAGTACTCGCCCGCGGTGACCAGGACACCGAGGACGCCGAGGGCCAGCTGGGCGAAGTTGGTGCCGAAGAGGGACAGGCTCACGGCGGTCGCGCGGGCGAAGTCCGGGTCCATGCGGACGGAGCCGTACTGGGACTTGAAGCGGGTCGCGGCGATCAGCCCGAACGCGACGAGGAACAGCAGGCCGAGGCCCAGCGTGATCCAGGTCGAGCGCAGCGACCAGAGCTTCGCCCATTCGGAGGCCAGGACGCGCCGTCCGGTCACGCGGTAGACGGGGCGGTCGGGGGACGACGTGGTGGTGCGGGGTGACTCGGGGGTCGCGGTGGTCGTGCCGGTCGTGCTGAGGGTGCTCATGCCGGCCTCCCGGCGGTCTCAAGGTTCTCGTCGGGCTCGGTGCTGTTTCCGGGCTCGGCGTCCTTCTCGGGTCCGCTGTTGCTTTCGGACTCGGCGTCGGCCGGAGTCGCGGACGTCGTGCCGTGGTACTCCACGGCCTCCCGGGTCAGGTCCATGAAGGCCTGTTCCAGGGAGACCGTCCGGGTGGTCAGTTCGAACAGCGGGATGCCGTGTTCGGCCGCCTTGAGGCCGACCTCGCGGGCGGTCAGGCCGGTCACCTGGAGTTCCTCGGAGCCGACCCGGCCGGTGACGTCGACGCCGGGTCCGGCCAGGACGTCCCGCAGCCGGGCCGGGGCGTCGGTCGCCACGGTCACCGCGTCGCCGCCCGCCTCGCGGACCAGCTCGCTCACGGTGGTGTCGGCGAGCAGCCGCCCGCGCCCCACGACGATCAGATGGTCGGCGACCTGCGCCACCTCGCTCATCAGGTGCGAGGAGACGAACACGGTCCGCCCCTGCGCGGCGAGCGAGGTCAACAGGTTGCGGACCCAGAGGACGCCCTCGGGGTCCAGTCCGTTGACGGGTTCGTCGAGCATCACGGTCTGCGGGTCGCCCAGCAGGGCCGCCGCGATGCCGAGCCGCTGGCCCATGCCGAGGGAGAAGGCGCCGGCCCGCTTCTTCGCCACGCTGCCGAGGCCCGCCAGCTCGATGACCTCGTCGACCCGGCGGCGCGGGATGCCGTGGGTCAGGGCGAGCCCCCGAAGGTGCTGGTGGGCCGAGCGGCCCGGGTGCACGGACTTGGCCTCCAGCAGCGCGCCGACCTCCTGGAGCGGGGCCCGGTGGCGGGCGTAGCGCCGGCCGTTGACCGTGACGGTGCCGCTCGTCGGGGCGTCGAGACCGACGATCATCCGCATGGTGGTGGACTTCCCCGCGCCGTTCGGCCCGAGGAACCCGGTGACGCTGCCCGGCTTCACGACGAACTCCAGCCCGTCGACCGCCGTCTTCTCCCCGTACCGCTTGGTCAGTTGCCGTGCGTCGATCATGCGCGTCGCTTTCTCTCGGGCTCGGGCGTCCGTCGCCTCTGACGCCTCACCCACCACGCTATGGTCCGTTTCGCCCCTATTCCGTGGTACCGGGGGTCGAATCCCGCCGTGCGAGTGGTACCGCGGTACGACACGGGGCTCCGGGGGCCGAAGATCGAGGGCTGGTACGCCCCCGGACCAGCGCGCGGCGGACCACGCGGCGGGCCACGCGGCGGTCCGCTTCGACCGAGACGTTCCTCTCAGGCCCCTCAGATCCCTCAGATCCCTCAGGTCCCTCAGACTCCTCAGGTCTCTCAGGCCGGGCGCGGTCCACATCGGCGCCGCAGGCCGCAGAAGCCCCCTCCGCACCCCCTCCGCACCCCCGCCAGCGCGCCCCGCACGGCCGACTTCGCGCCTCGGCCATCATGGAGGGGGCCGCGCTCACGTCGCCCAGGCTCGGCCCGGCAGGACCGCAGGACCCTGCACACTGCACACTGCCGCACCCTACATACTGTAGGTTCCGAACCGCCATCGGCCACACGTCTGCTCGACGGGGGACACATGCAGGACACGGAATCGGGAACGGCGGAGCCGAACCCCCCGGCGGGGGTCGACGTGCGCAGCCTCACGCCCACGCTGACCCTGCTGGTCGGCAGCCTGGTCATCGCGGCGATCGGCGTGTACGAGCTGTGCGGCTTCGGCCTGACCGCGCTCGCGCGGCGCCCGCACCTGTTCAGCGACGGGCTGGCCACCGGCGGGGTGATCGTCGCCGTGGTGGCCGCCGGGGCGGCGGTCGGCAACCTGGCCTGGATGATCTCGTCGGCCCGCCGCGGCAGGGATCACTCCGGTTGAGGCCGTCCCTCGCGGGTACGCGCACATCCGTATCCGCGACCCCCTACAAGCTGTAGGGTTCCAGTGGCCCGTCCCCCGTCCCCTCCCCCCAAGGTGCCCGTCACCATGCCCGCTCGAGGTTCGACCCTGATCTCCCCACAGGTTCGCACGCAACGCAAGCCCCGCCCGCAGATCCCCTTCCTGCCGACCGACACCGGCCCGCTGCGCAAAAGGGCGGCGGCGGCCACCGTCTGGTACCTGCGGCTGATGGCCGTGCTCAACATCGTCGCGGTCCTCTCCCTGCCCTTCCGCGAGGAGGTGCACGAACACAACGCGGGCGAGTTCTTCACCCCGTACCTGGCCACCGCCGGCCTGGTCTCGGCGGCGCTCGCGCTGTTCCTCGCGGTGGTGATGCGCCGCCGCAAGCGCGCCGCCTGGGTCTTCAACCTGCTCCTCGCCGGCCCACTGCTGGGCCTCTACGCCCTCGCCCTGACCCGCTCCTCCTACGGCGAGCACGTCTTCAACTGGCTCTCCGCCGCCCTCACCGGCCTGTTCGTGCTCGCCCTGCTGGTGGGCAGGCGCGAGTTCGACGCCGTCGGGGACCGGTCCAACCCGCGCCTCGCGCTCGCCGTCGGCGCGGGCGGCTCACTGATCAGCGCCACGCTCGGCGTGCTGCTGGTGCACTTCACGAACAGGTTCACCGGCGCCGGTCTGCGGGACGAGATCGCCTACACCCTGCTGCGCGGCATCAGCGTCGGCCCGCTCGCCGACCGGGTGTCCGCGGTGCACGCGCCGCGCTGGGCGGACGTGATCGTCAACGTCCTGATCGCCGCGACCTTCCTCCTCGTCCTCTACGCCTGCTTCCGTGCCCCGCGCGGCGAGGCCCTGCTCTCCGACGAGGACGAGCGGCGACTGCGGGCCCTCCTCGACCGGCACGGCGAACGCGACTCCCTCGGCTACTTCGCGCTGCGCCGCGACAAGGCCGTCACGTTCTCGCCCAGCGGCAAGGCGGCCATCACCTACCGTGTCGTCGGCGGCGTCAGCCTGGCCTCGGGCGACCCGATCGGGGACCCCGAGGCGTGGCCCGGCGCCATCGACGCGTGGCTGGCGCAGGCCCGCCGGCACGCCTGGACCCCGGCGGTCATGGGCGCGAGCGAGGAGGCGGGCACGATCTACGCCCGGCACGGCCTGGACGCCCTGGAACTCGGTGACGAGGCGATCGTCGACCTCGCCGACTTCACGCTGGAGGGCCGGGCGATGCGTGTGGTCCGCCAGGCGCACAAGCGCGTACAGCGGGCCGGCTACTCGGTCCGCATCCGCCGCCACGTGGACATCCCGGACGACGAGATGGCCGTCCTCGTCGACCGCGCCGACCACTGGCGGGACGGCGCGACCGAGCGCGGCTTCTCCATGGCGCTCGGCCGCCTCGGCGACCCGGCGGACGGCCGCTGCGTGATGCTGGAGTGCCGGGACGCGGACGGTGTCCCCCGGGCGCTGCTCAGCTTCGTCCCCTGGGGGGAGAACGGCCTCTCCCTCGACCTGATGCGCCGCGACCGGGGCTGCGAGAACGGTCTGATGGAGTACATGGTCGTGGAACTCCTGCTCCACGCCTCGGAGCTGAACGTCCGCCGCGTCTCCCTCAACTTCGCGATGTTCCGCTCGGCCTTCGAACGCGGTTCCCGTCTCGGCGCGGGCCCCGTCCTGCGCCTCTGGCGCTCGATCCTCACCTTCTTCTCACGTTGGTGGCAGATCGAGTCCCTCTACCGGGCCAACGCCAAGTACCGCCCCCTGTGGGAGCCCCGCTTCCTCCTCTTCGCCAAGACCGCCGACATCCCCCGCATCGGCCTGGCCAGCGCCCGCGCCGAAGGCTTCCTCACCCCCCCAACCCTCCCCCACCGCACCCCCAAATCCCCCTGACCCCACCCACCGACGCCCCCGGGACCGCGCCACTCCCCCCACAGCGGGGACTTCCCCCACCCGCACCACCCGTGCGGGTGGGAAAACCCCCACAGACCACCGCAAGCCGCCGACGTACGGGCACCCCCACAAGGGCCACCCGCACCGGACAACGAAGCCCGCACGGGCGGGCGGGTGGGTGGGAAAGAACCGCCGAGAAGCAGCACCGCACCGCCCCCCTAACCCCCACCCCCGACCGTAAACCCGATCACCGCCCCACCCCCCTCCCTCCGATACGCGAACGGCGCCCCCCCATGCGCCATCGCCACCTCCCGCACAATGGACAACCCCAACCCCGACCCCGGCAAAGACCTCGCGTCAGCAGCCCTGTAGAACCGGTCGAAGATCCGGATGAGATCGCCCTCGGCGATCCCGGGCCCCCGGTCCAGCACCTCCACCCGCACCGTCCCCGCCCGCGCCGGCCCAGTCACGCTGACCTCGATCGGCACCTTCCCGTCCCGGTCGAACTTCGCCGCGTTCTCGACCAGGTTCGAGATCGCCCGCTGCAGCATCCCCGGCCGCCCGTCGGTACTCGTGTCGCCGCTCGCCCGCAGCACGATCTCCCGCCCGGTACGCCGCCGCGCGAGCCCCACCACGTCCTCGGCGACGTCGGCGACGTCCACCCGCTGCGGCGGCTCGGTGTCCGACTGCCCCGCGGCGAGGTCGACCAGTTCGTTGACGAGGTCGGTCAGCTCACGGGCCTCCTGGCCGAGATCGGCGACGAGTTCGTCACGCGTGTCGGGCGGCAGTTCGTCGATGCGCCGCAGCAGCGAGATGTTCGTCCGCAGCGACGTGAGCGGCGTCCGCAGCTCGTGCCCCGCGTCCTGCACCAGCCGCCGCTGGTCCTCCTCGGACTGTGCGAGCCGCCCGAGCATGCGGTCGAAGGCGCGCCCGAGCCGGCCGACCTCGTCGAGACCGGCGACGGGCACCTCGATGCCGAGCCGGCGGGTGCGGGCGACGTCCTCGGCGGCGGTGGTCAGGATCACCAGGCGCCGGGTGATCCGGCGGGCCAGCCACCATCCGAACAGCCCGGCCGCGACCACGACCGCCGCCATGAGGATCAGCGTCCGCTGCTGCAGGGCACGCAGCAGGTCCTCGGTGTCGCTGAACTCCTGCGCCACCTGTACGGCACCCTTGCCGTCCCCGAGCGAGACCGTGGCGATGCGGAACAGGTCCTCCGCGACCCGTACGTCCTTGTGCTCGACCACCTTCCCGGCCGCCTGCGCGCCGGCCACCGCCCGGTCCCGGGCGGTGACGGGCAGCGCCGGGCTGCCGTGGTCGACGATCTGTCCCTGCGCGCCCAGCACCTGCACATCGGTGCGGGCGGGCCGCACCAGGTCATGGCCGGGCCGGGAGGAGGAGAAGTCCTCGGGGACCATTTCGTGCTGTCGTACCTCGTCCCGTACGTCCTGCACGACCTGCGTGAATATCGACTGCTGGTCGACCCGGACCAGCCGCGCGGCCGAGCCGTACGACAGGATGCCGACGAGGATGGTCACGGCGGCGGTGACGGCGGCGAAGGACACGGCGAAGGTGGTGCGCAGGGAGACCAGCTTGGGCCGGGTCCAGGTCCGCCGGGAACGGCCCACTACTCCTCCCGCAGCACGTAACCCACACCCCGCACGGTCTGGATGAGCTGCGGGGCGCCGGGCTCGTCCAGCTTGCGGCGCAGGTAGCCGACGTAGACGGCGAGGTTCTTGGAGCCGGGGCCGAAGTCGTAGCCCCAGATGCGGTCGTAGATCGTCGAGTGGTCGAGCACGATCTCGGCGTTGCGTACCAGCAGTTCCAGCAGTTCGAACTCGGTGCGGGTCAGTTCCAGCTCGCGCTTGCCGCGCCAGGCCCGGCGGGCCTGGAGGTCCATGCGGATCCCGGCCGCCTCCACCTGCCGGTCGGAGACCTGCGCGTCCCGCCCGCCGTCACCGCCGCCGCCCGCGGGGCCCGCGGGCACCGGGGTGGTGCGGCGCAGCAGCGCGCGCAGCCGCGCGAAGACCTCCTCGACGTCGAACGGCTTGACCACGTAGTCGTCGGCGCCCGCGTCCAGGCCCGCGATGCGGTCGGCGGTCTCCACGAGGGCGGTGAGCATGAGGATCGGGGTGCGGTCGCCCTCGGCCCGCAGTACCCGGCAGACCTGGAGTCCGTCGATGCCGGGCATCATCACGTCGAGCAGCAGCACGTCAGGCGGGGTCCGGTGGGCCTGGGCGAGTGCCTCGATGCCGTCGGCGACCGCCGTCACCTCGTACCCCTCCAGGGTCAGGGCCCGCTCCAGGGCATGACGGATGGCGCGGTCGTCTTCGGCGAGCAGCACAGTCTGGGGCACGGTTCCAGTCTGCCAAGCGCGGCGGCGGTTCGACCGGGACGAGCGGGCCTACGATCACCCTTTTTACCCGCCTCTCACCGTCACACGGGCAACCCGCCGCGCGTCCCTACCGTCTTCTCACCCTGCCGTCTCACCGTGCCGTCTCACCGTGCCGCCTCAGCCTGCGGATCGCAGAGCCGCGAGCTGGTCCTCGAACGGGACCACGGTGAACTCGGCGACCTCGACGCTCTCGGCCCGCTCCTGCCGGGGCAGGCCCGGACGGGCGCCGGACAGCCCCGTCATCAGCGCGGACAGCTCCCCGGCGGCCCGCTCGATCCGCTCGGACAGCCCCTGCGCGCCCCAGTCCTCCGAGGCGGCGTACACCGCGGTCGGAACGATCACGGCCCGCAGGTAGGCGAAGAGCGGACGCAGCGCGTGTTCCAGGACCAGCGAGTGCCGGCCCGTACCGCCGGTGGCGGCGATCAGCACCGGCTTGCCGGCCAGCGCCTCCTTGTCCAGCACGTCGAAGAACGACTTGAACAGGCCGCTGTACGACGCGGTGAACACGGGCGTGACGACGATCAGTCCGTCCGCGGCGCTCACCGCGTCGAGCGCCGCCGCCAGCTCCCGCCCCGGGAACCCGCTGGTGAAGTTCTGCGCGATCTCGACCGCGAGGTCACGCAGCTCGACGACCTCGATGTCCAGGGACGGCGTCCGCTGGTCCACGGCGGTGGCCAGCCGGTCGGCCAGCAGCCGGGTGGAGGAGGGGACGCTCAGCCCCGCGGACACGACGACGAGCTTCATGCGGCCCTCACCTCGTCCTCACTCTTCTCGTTCTGGGTCTCGGACTCGTCCTTCGTCTCGGACTCGTCCTTCGTCTCGGTCTCGGTCTTCGCCTCGTTCTTCGCGGCCAGCAGGGACGTGTGGGTCGGGGCCTCCGGCACGTTCGCCGGACGGCCCTTCGCGAACTCCTTGCGCAGGACCGGTACGACCTCCTCGCCGAGGATGTCGAGCTGCTCCAGGACGGTCTTCAGCGGCAGTCCCGCGTGGTCCATCAGGAACAGCTGGCGCTGGTAGTCACCGGCGTACTCCCGGAAGGACAGCGTCCGCTCGATGACCTGCTGCGGGGACCCGACGGTCAGCGGGGTCTGCTCGGTGAAGTCCTCCAGCGAGGGCCCGTGCCCGTACACCGGCGCGTTGTCGAAGTACGGCCGGAACTCGCGCACGGCGTCCTGCGAGTTCTTCCGCATGAACACCTGCCCGCCGAGGCCGACGATCGCCTGCTCCGGGGTGCCGTGCCCGTAGTGGGCGAACCGCTTCCGGTAGAACTCGATCATCCGCTTGGTGTGCTCGGCCGGCCAGAAGATGTTGTTGTGGAAGAAGCCGTCGCCGTAGTACGCGGCCTGCTCGGCGATCTCCGGGGAGCGGATGGAGCCGTGCCAGACGAACGGCGGCACGTCGTCCATCGGCCGCGGCGTGGACGTGAAGCCCTGCAGCGGCGTGCGGAACTTGCCCTCCCAGTCGACGACGTCCTCGCGCCACAGCCGGCGCAGCAGGGCGTAGTTCTCGACGGCGAGGTTGATGCCCTCGCGGATGTCCTGGCCGAACCAGGGGTAGACGGGTCCGGTGTTGCCGCGGCCCATCATCAGGTCGACGCGACCGTCGGCCAGGTGCTGGAGCATCGCGTAGTCCTCCGCGATCTTCACCGGGTCGTTGGTGGTGATCAGCGTGGTGGACGTGGAGAGGATCAGCTTCTCCGTCTGAGCGGCGACGTAACCGAGCATCGTGGTCGGGGACGACGGCACGAACGGCGGGTTGTGGTGTTCACCGGTCGCGAAGACGTCGAGTCCGACCTCTTCCGCCTTCAGCGCGATGGCGATGATGGCCTTGATCCGCTCACGCTCGGTCGGCGTCCGTCCCGTGGTCGGGTCCGGCGTGACATCGCCGACGCTGAAGATCCCGAACTGCATGGTCCCTCACCCTCTAGGTTGTTGACCATTCAACTATACCTTTCGAACGATGGCCCTGCCCGAGCTATTCCCGACCTGTTCCCCCACTTCGGGACGCGACGGCGTCGCCGCCGGCCCACCTCGCCCCGCCGCCGCACGACACCAGAAGGAGGACGTCAGAGGGTGTACGTCAGAAGGAGTACGTCAGAAGGAGTACGTGTCCCCGGTGTCCAGCACCAGCACCTTCAGCCGGTCGTTGGACCGGTTCGCGTCCACCACGCCCCCGCCCCAGGCGGTGTCCACCTCCAGCGTCACCTCCGCAGGCCGCTCCGCCAGCCGCACCGGCACCCGGATCTGGTCCCCCACCCCACCCGCGGGCAGCGCCCCCGTCCCGCACACCACGGACCGCTCGTCCGTCCGCGCGCACCCCACCGGCAACCGCTGCCGCTCGGCCAGCGGCACCGACCAGCTCAGCCGCACGCTCGCGTCCGGCACGGCCGTCGGCCCGTTGTTGCGCGGCGTGAGCCGGACCTCCATCAGGTCCCCGTTCATCACCGCGCTCCCGTGAAAGGCCAGGTCGGCCTGGGGCGCGGACCCGGCCCACGTGGTCCCGCCCGCCGCCACCAGGGCACCCGCGCACACTGCGGACACCACGGACACCACCCACGCCCTCGCCCGCCTCGCCCGCCTCGCGCGCCTCGTCCGCCGCATCCCGCTCGTCCGCCACATCCGCCGCATCCGCCTCATCCGTACGCCTCCCGCATCCGCCACGGCCCGCACGTCCCGCGCGGCCTTCACATCCCCTATACATCCCCTATATACGGAGGTATGCCACGAGCCGCCCCCCAGGCACCTGCCAACAGGTGACACCACGAACCGCGCCCGAAGCCCTCGTGCGAAGCTGCGGCCATGTGGATCGTCCGCTCCGCCGCCCTGTTCGTCGTCGCCGCGTTCTTCGAGATCGGCGGTGCCTGGCTGATCTGGCAGGGCGTCCGCGAGCACCGGGGCTGGCTGTGGGCGCTCGGCGGTGTCCTCTCCCTCGGCGCGTACGGATTCGTCGCCACCTTCCAGCCGGACGCCCACTTCGGCCGCATCCTCGCCGCGTACGGCGGGATCTTCGTCGCCGGGTCCATCCTGTGGGGCGTGATCGCGGACGGATACCGCCCCGACCGCTGGGACCTCGCGGGCGCCCTGATCTGCCTCGCCGGGATGGCCGTGATCATGTGGGCGCCGCGAGGCAACGGCTGAGCCTCGCCTAATCTGGACGGAGCCCCCGCAGCCGACTCCAGGAGAGCCCATGGCCACCGCCGACCCGTCCGCCGCCTCCCGCATCGCCGTCGTCACGGGTGCGAGCAGCGGCATCGGCGCCGCCACGGCACGGCAGCTCGCCGCGGCCGGCTACCGCGTCGTCCTCACCGCCCGCCGCGAGGACCGCATCGAGGCGCTGGCGAAGGAGATCAACGCCGCGGGCCACTCGGCCACGGCGTACACGCTGGACGTGACCGACCGCGCGGCGGTGGACGAGTTCGCGACGGCCTTCAGGACGATCGGCGTCCTGGTCAACAACGCCGGCGGAGCCCTCGGCGCCGACCCCGTGGCCACCGGCGACCCGGCCGACTGGCGCACGATGTACGAGACGAACGTCATCGGCACCCTCAACCTCACCCAGGCCCTGCTGCCCAAGCTGGAGGCGAGCGGCGACGGCGTGGTGGTCGTCGTCTCCTCCACCGCCGGACACGGCACGTACGAGGGCGGCGGCGGGTACGTCGCCGCCAAGCACGGCGCCCACGTCCTCGCCGAGACCCTGCGCCTGGAGATCGTCGGCACACCGGTCCGCGTCGTCGAGATCGCGCCCGGCATGGTCAGGACCGAGGAGTTCGCGCTGACCCGCTTCGGCGGCGACACCGACCGGGCCGCCAAGGTCTACGAGGGCGTGGCCGAGCCGCTCACCGCCGAGGACGTGGCCGAGACGATCACCTGGGCGGTCACCCGCCCCAGCCACGTCAACGTGGACCTCCTGGTCCTGCGACCGCGCGCCCAGGCCTCCAACACGAAGGTGCACAGGGAGTCGTGATGGATGACGAGAAGTCCCCGGAGACCTCCGCGGAAACGTCCTCCACCCAGTCCCTGGAGAAGCGCCGCCTCGCGCAGGAGACGAAGAACGAACGCCAGGTCTGGTACTTCCTGGCGTACTTCCTCTTCGGCATCCACTTCGTGGCGTTCATCATGATCTACGCGGTACGCCACGCAAAGTGAGCCAGGTGGACCAGGTGAGCCAGGTGAGCCGCGCTCCGGTCAGGGCGCCCGGCACTCCGGATCGTCGACGATCACCGCGTGGGCGGGGATGACCACGACCTCGTCGTCGTCCTCCTGGCGCACGTACTTCGTGGTGGCGTATCCCCGCTTGCCCTCGCCGACGCACTTGGTGGCGAGGTTCCCGAACTGGTCCGGGAAGTTGTAGACCTCGGCCGGGCTGTTCTCCCCCGCCCGGCCCCGCACCGGCGCGTCCGCCTTCCCGCGCTCCTCGTAGTGCTGCCGCGAACAGCCGGCGGTCACCGACGCGGCACACACCACGGCCACGACCGCCAGGGCGACCCGCGCGCTCAGCCCGCGCACGCCTTGTCCTCCACGATCTGCACGTTGGAGGGCCCGGTGGCATTGGTCGTCACGTACGCCCGGAACCCGTGCCCCACGCACTTGGTGGCGAGGTTCCCGAACCCGTCGGGCATGTTGAACACCTCGGCCGGCGTGTTGTCCCCGGCCCGCCCCTGCACCGGCGCGTCCCCCTTGCCCCGCTCGTCGTTGTAGTTCTGCGAACACCCGGCGAGCAGACCCCCCGCAAGCACCACCGCGGCGACCGAGACCACCGCACCCCTACGACGCGTACGACATATACGACGCATACGACTACGACGCATCATCAACTGCCCCTCCCCGCCGGACGGCTTCCGACGAGGAGGGAGACAGCCCGCGAGGGCCTTCCGGTTCCGGGGCCGTCAGCCCTTCACGCAGACGACCTGCTTCAGCTTGGCCACGACCTCGACCAGGTCCTTCTGCTGGTCGATGACCTGGTCGATGGACTTGTAGGCGCCCGGGATCTCGTCCACGACGCCGGAGTCCTTACGGCACTCCACGCCCCGGGTCTGCTCCTCCAGATCCTTGGTCGAGAAGCGCCGCTTGGCCGCGTTCCGGCTCATCCGCCGACCCGCGCCGTGCGAGGCCGAGTTGAAGGACTTCTCGTTGCCGAGACCCTTCACGATGTACGAACCCGTGCCCATCGAGCCCGGGATGATCCCGAACTCGCCGGAGCCGGCCCGGATCGCGCCCTTGCGGGTCACGAGCAGGTCCATGCCCTGGTACCGCTCCTGCGCGACGTAGTTGTGGTGGCAGGAGATCTCCGGCTCGAAGGCCGGCCTGGCCTTCTTGAACTCCTTGCGGATCACGTCCTTCAGGAGCGCCATCATGAGCGTGCGGTTGTACTTGGCGTACTCCTGCGCCCAGAACAGGTCGTTGCGGTACGCCGCCATCTGCGGCGTGTCCGCCACGAAGACGGCGAGGTCGCGGTCGACCAGGCCCTGGTTGTGCGGGAGCTTCTGGGCCACGCCGATGTGGTGCTCGGCGAGTTCCTTGCCGATGTTGCGGGATCCGGAGTGCAGCATCAGCCAGACGGAACCGGTCGTGTCCGTGCACACCTCGACGAAGTGGTTGCCGCTTCCCAGCGTCCCCATCTGCTTCCCGGCGCGCTCGTGACGGAACTTGACCGCGTCCGCGATTCCGTCGAACCGGCCCCAGAAGTCGTCCCAGCCGGACGTCGCGAGCCCGTGGAACCGGCCCGGCTCGACGGGGTCGTCGTGCATCCCCCGGCCCACCGGGATCGCCTGCTCGATCTTCGAGCGCAGCCGCGACAGATCACCCGGGAGGTCGTTCGCCGTCAGGGACGTCTTCACCGCCGACATTCCGCAGCCGATGTCCACACCCACCGCCGCCGGACACACCGCGTCGCGCATCGCGATGACCGAGCCGACCGTCGCGCCCTTTCCGTAGTGCACGTCCGGCATGACGGCCAGGCCCTTGATCCAGGGCAGGGTGGCGACGTTCTGGAGCTGGCGCAGGGCGCCGTCCTCGACGGTCGCGGGGTCGGTCCACATGCGGATCGGCACCTTGGCGCCGGGCATCTCGACGTACGACATGACTTCCTCATTCCCCCGGATACAGGCAACAGGTCAGGCAACAGAAGAGCTTGAGCGACAAAAAGGAAAGGCGGCACCAAAGCCGTCGGAAAGAGACAGGGGACCGGCGTCCACGGCGGTGCGTGCGATACACATTGTCTGCAGGGGGCGCCCCGCCACGGCAAGCGAATAACCAGCGGGGACACAGAAGCAGCAGGCGATCACCACGTCGGATCGCCCACCGTCGAGAGGATCCCGCCCGTGCAGCGGAAGGCGTACGTAACCGGCATCGCGGCCCTCCTCGCGGCGTTGCTGGCAGGCTGTTCGAGCGGCTCCGGAAGCGACGGCGCGAGCGACAACTCCAACCCGGACGCCGCCGGTACGGCCACCGTCGCGGCCCAGCCCGGCAAGTACCGCACGCTTCCCGAGCCGTGCGGCGCGGTCGGCCACGACACCCTGGACGCGCTGCTCCCGGGCATCCGGCAGATCGCCGACGCCGACCCGCGGGACAAGGCGTACCGGGGCGAGGCCGAGCTGACCTACGACACCGACCGCAAGGTGGGCTGCCACTGGAAGGTCCAGTCGACGGCGGCCACCGACCGCCTCTCGGTCGACTTCGAGCGCGTGGTGTCGTACGACAACGCGGTCAGCGACGACGCCCAGGCGCAGAAGCTGTTCCAGCAGATGGAGGTGGCCGCGGACCTGCCCGCGCCCAGCTCCTCGGCCCCGACGACACCGGCCGCCACGCCCAGCGGTTCGGCGAGCGCGAGCGCGGGCGGCGGCGCCACCCCGGACTCGGCGGGCTCCCCGACGCAGTCCTCGACGGGCGCCCCGACGGGCTCCTCGTCCGATGCCTCGTCCCCTGCCTCGTCCGCCCCGGGCTCCCCCTCGGGCAGTGCCTCCTCGACGGCCGAACTCCAGCCCCGCACGCTCTCCGGTCTCGGTGACGAGGCGTATCTGGACGACCAACTCGGCAACTCGGGTTCGACGGCCGAACAGCGGACGGTGACTGTGGTGTTCCGCACGTCCAACGTCGTGGTGACCATCGAGTACGAGGAGCAGCCGATGGCCGTCGGTATGGTCCCGGACAGCAAGGAAATGCAGGACAGGGCCCGGAATCTGGCCTCTCAACTGGACGACGCACTGGGCGGATGACGGCGTGGTGAACGCCGTGCGTCGCCGCCCGCGATGCGGGCGAACCAAAACCGCACAGCTCCTTCACCGCGTACGGTGGCCCCGCAGGAACCCGCACGAACACCCAGCGTCACGAGTGAAGGAACCATGCAGCGAGCAGCCCAGCGAGACGACCGAGCCCAGCTTGATCAACGAGCCAAGCGCCTCCGCCGCGTCCTTGTGTGCGCGGCAGCCGTTCCCGCGGTACTGATCACCGCCGCCTGCTCCTCGGACTCCGGTGCCGGCGACAAGGGTGGCCCGGCGGCCGGGCAGAGCGCCGGCGACGCGAAGAAGCAGCCCTCGGCGAGTGCCTCCCCGACCGTGCGGGCCGCCGCGTACCGCACGCTTCCCGAGCCGTGCAAGGTGCTGTCGAAGGGCACCCTGGGTGACCTGGTGCCGAAGGGGTCCAAGGCCGGCAAGGACGGCACCAGCGACGACGTGTCGACGCGTTCCTCGTGCTCCTGGAACAGCCTGGACAACAACGGCGTCAAGGGCTCGCAGTTCCGCTGGCTGAACGTCTCCCTGCTGCGTTTCGACTCGGACGCGACCCGCGGCTCCGGCGACCAGCAGGCGCACGCGTACTACCTGCGGCAGATCTCGGACGCCAAGGGCGTGGCCGGTGCGAAGAACACCACGTCACAGCCGGTGGCCGGGACGGGCGACGAGGCGACGACCGTGCGGTACGACCTGAAGAAGAAGGAAGGCGCCTTCAAGCAGCAGACGGTCGTCGCCCGGGTCGAGAACGTCGTCGTCACGCTCGACTACAACGGTGCCGGTCTCGCGGGCGAGAAGACCCCGGACGCCGCCGCTCTGACCAAGGCCGCCGAGAAGGCCGCCAAGGAGGCGATCGCGTCGGTGGCCTCGGCCAACGGCAAGGGATCCGGGGCGGGTTCGGCGTCGGGCTCGACATCGGGTTCGACGTCGGGCTCGACGTCCGGTCCGGCGTCCGATTCGCCCTCCGAGTCCGCCTCCCCGAGCGCTTCGCCGTCCAAGTCGGCGGCCAAGAAGGGCTGACCGGCGCCACGTGCGCCACGCACGTGTGCCACCCTGTTGCGCGCAACAACACGCAATGGGAGGGGAGTACGAGTGGCCGCGCCACTGCAGCTGACCCGATTGCACCGCATTCTTATCGGCGTGGTCGTTTCCGGTGCCTTGATCATCGCCGGGATCGGCTTCGCCGGTTCGTACGCGGCCGTCCGTGAGCTGGCCCTGAAGAAGGGGTTCGGGAACTTCTCGTACGTCTTCCCGATCGGCATCGACGCGGGCATCTGTGTCCTGCTCGCGCTGGACCTGCTGCTGACCTGGATACGCATACCCTTCCCCCTGCTGCGCCAGACGGCGTGGCTGCTGACGGCGGCGACGATCGCCTTCAACGGCGCGGCGGCCTGGCCGGATCCGCTGGGTGTGGGCATGCACGCGGTGATCCCGATCCTGTTCGTGGTCTCCGTCGAGGCGGCCCGGCACGCGATCGGCCGGATCGCGGACATCACCGCGGACAAGCACATGGAGGGCGTGCGGATCACCCGCTGGCTGCTCTCGCCGGTGCCGACGTTCCTGCTGTGGCGCCGGATGAAGCTGTGGGAGCTGCGCTCCTACGAGCAGGTCATCAAGCTGGAGCAGGAACGCCTCGTCTATCAGGCGCGGTTGCGCTCGCGCTTCGGCCGCGCCTGGCGCCGCAAGGCACCGGTGGAGTCGCTGATGCCGCTGCGCCTGGCCCGGTACGGCGTCCCGCTGGCGCAGACGGCCCCGGCGGGCCTTGCGGCGGCGGGCATCGAGCCGGCCGTGCTGCCCGCCGCGGACCGCACGACGGCTCCGGTTCCGCAGCAGGCGGCGCCGGCCGGCGAGGCACGCCCCCTGCTGCCCGCGCAGCGCACCGGGGAGTACACCGGCGAGTTCGGCCGTGAGCACGGCGGGGAGTACCGCGGTGGGCCGGGGAACGTCCAGGACCCGGAGGAGAGCCCGTGGTTCCAGACGCCGCCGCGCGACATGGACTACCAGGGGGGCTACGACCCCACGTACGACCCGGCGCCCGATCCTCAGTACGTTCCCGAGGAGCAGTACGAGGAGTGGTACGACGAGCAGCCGCCGGAGCAGTTCCAGCAGCCGTCCCCCGAGGACACGGGCAGCTTCCCCATCCCGGTGGGCCCGAACCGCACCCGTGAGCTGGGCGAGGGCGGCGGCACCCCGCCGGCCGAGCCGGACGACGATGACTTCTACCAGGTCTTCCGTCAGTCCATAGACGGCAGTTATCCCACGCCCCGCGTCCTGGGCGACAACGTCCTGGCGACGTACGGAAAGCAGCTCAGCCCCGGCGAGCTGAAGGAACTCGTGGACCGCTTCCAGCAGCGCCATTCGGCGGAGCTGGAGGAGGACCACATCGCCTGACGCCGCGAAGCCCGGCCCATGAGGAAGGGGCCCTCCTTGGGGAGGGCCCCTTCCTCATGTCCTTTCAGCCGCCTACTCGCCGAGCAGGCGCCGCACCCGCTCCTGGCCCACGGCCAGCAGCAGGGTGGGCAGGCGCGGGCCCGTGTCCCGGCCCACGAGCAGGTGGTAGAGCAGCGCGAAGAACGTGCGCTGGGCCGTCTTGATCTCCGGCGGCAGCTCCTTCGGCGTGGCGTCGGCGGAGAATCCGGCCTGGACCTTCGGGACGCCGTAGACGAGGTGGGTCAGTCCGTCGAGCGACCAGTGCTCGGCGAGCCCGTCGAGCAGCAGGCGTACGGACTGCTGGGAGGCCTCGTCGAGGGACTTCAGAAGCTCGGCGTCGGGCTCGTCGCGCACGATGGTGCGCTGGTCGGCGGGGACGTGGGTGTTGATCCACGCCTCGGCCTTGTCGTAGCGGGGCCGGGCCTCGTCCAGGGAGGACAGGGGCTGCTCCGGGTCGAGCTCGGAGAGGATGCGCAGGGCCTGGTCCTCGTGGCCGGCGGTGATGTCGGCGACGGAGGCAAGGGTGCGGTACGGCATCGGACGCGCGGTCGTGGGCAGCGCGCCGGCGGCGGTGCCGACGGCCCGGGTGTGGGCCGCGACGTCGCCGGGCAGGGCGGAACTTCCCCCAGAGCCAATAGCCTGGGAGGTGCCCCCAGCGACCTTCCCGGCCAGCTTGTCCCACTCGTCGTACAGCCGCTGGATCTCCTGGTCGAAGGCGATCTTGAAGGACTGGTTGGGCCGGCGGCGGGCGTAGAGCCAGCGCAGCAGCTGCGGCTCCATGATCTTCAGCGCGTCGGCCGGGGTCGGCACACCGCCGCGCGAGGACGACATCTTCGCCATGCCGGAGATGCCGACGAAGGCGTACATCGGGCCGATGGGCTGCTTGCCGCCGAAGATGCCGACGATCTGGCCGCCGACCTGGAAGCTGGAGCCGGGCGAGGAGTGGTCGACGCCGCTGGGCTCGAAGACGACGCCCTCGTACGCCCAGCGCATCGGCCAGTCGACCTTCCAGACCAGCTTGCCGCGGTTGAACTCGGTCAGCCGGACGGTCTCCGAGAAGCCGCACGCGGTGCAGGTGTACGTCAGCTCGGTGGTGTCGTCGTCGTACGCGGTGACGGTGGTGAGGTCCTTGCCGCAGTTGCCGCAGTACGGCTTGTACGGGAAGTAGCCGGCGGAGCCGGAGCTGCCGTCGTCCTCGGACGCGGCGCCCGAGCCCTCCTCTGCCTCCAGCTCGGCCTCGTCGACCGGCTTCTGCTGCTGCTTCTTGGCCGGCGCCTTCTTCGTGCGGTACTGGTCGAGGATCGCGTCGATGTCACCGCGGTGCTTCATCGCGTGCAGGATCTGCTCGCGGTAGACACCGGTGGTGTACTGCTCCGTCTGGCTGATCCCGTCGAACTCGACACCCATCTCGGCGAGCGAGTCGACCATCGCGGCCTTGAAGTGCTCGGCCCAGTTCGGGTACGGGGACCCCTCCGGGGCGGGCACGGAGGTCAGCGGCTTGCCGATGTGCCCGGCCCAGGAGTCGTCGACCCCGGCGATGCCCCGGGGCACCTTGCGGTAGCGGTCGTAGTCGTCCCAGGAGATCAGGTGCCGGACCTGGTACCCGCGCCGCCGGATCTCGTCGGCGACCAGGTGCGGGGTCATCACCTCACGAAGATTGCCCAGGTGAATGGGCCCGGAGGGGGAGAGTCCGGACGCGACGACGACCGGTTTCCCGGGGGCCCGGCGCTCCGACTCCTCGATGACCTCATCCGCGAAACGGGAGACCCAGTCGGTGGTCTCGGTGCTCTGAGCCACGATCGGCACGTCCTTCTTCCTGCTTCATCCTGGAACGGGGCGGCACTCCATCGAAACGGGGTGATGCCCCATTCTCACAGACCCGGTCCCGACGGCGAAAACCCCTTTGTGCCGCGTGAGAGACTGGGCGTGTCTATCGATCCCCACGAGGAGAACGGCACCCCTTCCTATGGCCTCGGTCACGTCCCTCAGCGACTCCGTCCAGCAGCACCTCGCGTCCGCCCTCTCGGCCACCCTGCCCGAGGCCGCCGGCGCGGACCCGCTGCTGCGACGAAGCGACCGGGCCGACTTCCAGGCCAACGGGATCCTGGCGCTCGCCAAGAAGGCGAAGGCGAACCCCCGGGAGCTGGCGACGCAGGTCGTCTCCCAGGTCGTCACGGGTGACGTGATCAAGGAGATCGAGGTCTCCGGCCCCGGCTTCCTGAACGTCACGATCGCGGACAGGGCGATCACCGAGAACCTGGCCGCGCGGTACGCGGACGAGACCGGCCGCCTCGGCGTGCCGACCGCCGCGAACGCGGGCACGACGGTGATCGACTACGCGCAGCCGAACGTGGCGAAGGAGATGCACGTCGGCCACCTGCGGTCGGCGGTCATCGGCGACGCGGTGGTGCAGCTGCTGGAGTTCACCGGCGAGAGCGTCGTGCGCCGTCACCACATCGGCGACTGGGGCACCCAGTTCGGCATGCTCATCCAGTACCTGGACGAGCACCCGCACGAGCTGGACCACAAGGCCGCCCAGGTGACGGGCGAGGAGGCGATGTCGAACCTCGACAGCCTCTACAAGGCCGCGCGCAGGAAGTTCGACTCCGACGAGGAGTTCAAGACGCGGGCCCGCCGCCGGGTGGTGGCCCTCCAGGCCGGCGACCCGCAGACGCTCGCCATGTGGCAGAAGTTCGTCGACGAGTCGAAGATCTACTTCTACTCGGTCTTCGAGAAGCTGGACATGGAGATCCGGGACCCCGACATCGTCGGCGAGTCCGGCTACAACGACATGCTCGCGGAGACCTGCCGGCTGCTGGAGGAGTCCGGTGTCGCGGTCCGCTCCGAGGGCGCCCTGTGCGTGTTCTTCGACGACATCAAGGGCCCGGAGGGCAACCCGGTCCCGCTGATCGTGCAGAAGTCGGACGGCGGCTACGGCTACGCGGCCACCGACCTCTCCGCGATCCGCGACCGCGTCTTCAACCTGAAGGCGAACTCGATCATCTACGTCGTGGACGCCCGTCAGTCGCTGCACTTCAAGATGGTCTTCGAGACCGCGCGGCGGGCCGGCTGGCTGAACGACGACGTCAAGGCGTACCAGCTGGCCTTCGGCACGGTGCTGGGCAAGGACGGCAAGCCGTTCAAGACGCGTGAGGGCGAGACGGTCCGGCTGGTCGACCTGCTGGACGAGGCGATCGACCGTGCCTCGGCCGTGGTCCGGGAGAAGGCCCAGGACCTGTCCGAGGAGGAGATCACCGAGCGTGGCGCCCAGGTGGGCATCGGCGCGGTGAAGTACGCGGACCTGTCGACGTCGGCGAACCGGGACTACAAGTTCGACCTGGACCAGATGGTCTCGCTGAACGGCGACACGTCCGTCTACCTCCAGTACGCCTACGCCCGTATCCAGTCCATCCTGCGCAAGGCCGGCGAGACCCGCCCGGTCGCGCACCCGGAGCTGGAACTGGCCGACGCCGAGCGGGCGTTGGGTCTGCACGCGGACGCCTTCGCGGAGTCGGTGGCGGAGGCGGCGACGGAGTACGCCCCGCACAAGCTGGCGGCGTACCTCTACCAGCTGGCGTCCCTGTACACGACGTTCTACGACAAGTGCCCGGTCCTGAAGGCCGAGACGAAGGAGCAGGTGGAGAACCGCCTCTTCCTGTGCGACGTCACGGCCCGCACCCTGCACCAGGGCATGGCCCTGCTGGGCATCAGGACTCCCGAGAAGCTCTGACCTCCGGGCCGTTCGTCTCGGCCAGCTCCCGGACACCGTACGAGAGCCTCTCGTACGGTGTCCGGGGCGAGGACGCTCAACGGCGTTGCCAGGCCCAGGAGATAGCGGGCGAGGCCGTCCGCGTCCGGGCCGCCGATGTCGACGGTCGTCGCGTCCGGGCCGTCGGGCCGGTGCGCGCCGATCGTGGGCGGGACGAGGCGCAGGGCCTCCTGGAGCGGAACGGGGAGGCGGACGGTCGCCGTCAGCGGGTACGGGCCGCCTGCGATGTTGCGGGAGACCAGCCGGGCCGGGTCCGGGGCGCCGGTGAGGTCCGCCGGGTGACCGGTGGGCCGCAGGCGGTCGACCCGGTCGGCGCGAAAGGTGCGCCACTGCCCCCGGGCGACGTCCCGCGCGACGAAGTACCAGAGCCTGCCGGTGTGGACCAGTCGGTAGGGGTCGACGTCGCGGACCGTGGCCCTGCCCGCCCCGTCCGTGTAGGACAGCCGGGCGCGCTCCCCGCCGCGGCACGCGGCCGCCAGTTCCAGTAGCAGGCCGGGACGCATCGGGGGTGTGCCGGTGCCAGGGAGGCGCACGAAGGCGTCGTCCAGGTCGCCCAGGCGGTCCGCGACCCGGCGGGGCAGGACCTGACGAAGCTTCAGCATCGCGGACAGGGCCGCCTGGTCGCCGTCCAGCGCCGTCCCGCTCAGGCCCACGGCCACGGCCAGCGCCTCCTCGTCGTCGAGGATCAGCGGCGGTACGTGGGATCCGGCGCGCAGGCGGTAGCCGCCCCAGGGGCCGGCCTCGGAGTCGACGGTGTAGCCGAGTTCCCTCAGGCGTGCGACGTCCCGGCGGACCGTGCGGTCGGTGACCTCCATGCGCTCGGCCAGTGCGGCGCTGGTCCAGGACGGGCGGGCGGACAGCAGGGCAAGCAGCCGTAGCAGGCGGGCGGACGCGGCGATCACGACCGAAGTCTCACACACACGCCCCGGTGACCAGGACCGTAACTGTCCTGGTCATGTCCTAGCGTCCTCCCCATGAGCACAGACACCACCACGTCCGCACCCGCGTTCCGCTACGCCGCCGTCACCTTCGACTGCGCCGACCCTGCCGAAATGGCACGTTTCTACGGCGAGTTGCTCGGCTTCCCGATCCTGTTCTCCACGGACGACTTCGTCCTGCTCGGCAAGGAGGGCGCGGCCGGCCTGGGCTTCAACCGGCTGGCCGACTACCGCCCGCCGACCTGGCCGGGCCCCGCCCAGGAGAAGCAGGCCCACATCGAACTGGGCGTGGACGACCTCGACCTCGCCGAGAAGCGGCTGCTCGAACTGGGCGCCGTCAAGCCCGAGTTCCAGCCGGGCGCCGAGCGCTGGCGGGTCCTGCTGGACCCGGCGGGCCACCCGTTCTGCATCACGACCCTGGTCTGAGTGGCGCGCTGCCCCCAGGGCTCAGACGCGGCGCGGCCGCCCGGACGACGGCCGGGCGGCCTCGGCGGAAGACGCTGGGCGTCAGCCGAACGCCGGGGTCTCCTTGGGGTTCGGGCCGTACTTGTTCTCGCCCGCCACGCTGTCGGTGCAGTAGAAGACCAGCAGGACGATGGGGCCGACGAGCGGGATGATGCCCAGGAGGATCAGCCAGCCGGACTTTCCGGTGTCGTGCAGCCGGCGCACGCTGACGCCCCAGGACGGCAGCAGCAGGAGAAGCGCGACGATGAGCACGAGGTAGGGGGCCTTGGCCGCGGCACCGATGCCCGCGACGACGGCGTAAATGATCACGCGAACAGCGTGTACATCCAGTATTCCTTGCGGCGCGCCCGCCCGCTGAAGACCGCGTACTTCTTGAGCGCCTCGATGAACCAGCTCATGGAAACCCCCCAGGGATCGACGTGTTGCCCGGTCCGAACGGATCAGGCCAGGCGCTGAGGTTAAGGGTTTCGCCACGAACACGTCAGGCGTAAAAGTGCACGTTTCAAACGCCATTTTCAGGACAGATATGAGCAAGGCCGCCGACCGTTGCCGGTACAGCGGCCTCCCGTTCGCGGATCCGTCGTCGTTCCGTTGCCGAACTGACGGCTTTTCGAAGCCGGTTCGCGGCGGATCCGGTATCGGAACGATGCCCGCCCGTGTCCGTCAGCGAAGCTTCTGCGCCACCTCGGTCGCCCAGTAGGTGAGGATGTTGCGCGCGCCGGCCCGCTTGATGCCCGTCAGCGTCTCGAAGATGGCGCGGTCGCGGTCGACCCAGCCCTTCTCGGCGGCGGCCTCGACCATCGAGTACTCGCCGGAGATCTGGTAGGCGGCGACCGGCACGTCCACCGAGTCGGCGACCCGGGCGAGGATGTCCAGGTACGGCCCGGCCGGCTTGACCATCACCATGTCGGCGCCCTCGGCCAGGTCCAGCTCCAGCTCCCGCATCGACTCGCGCCAGTTGGCGGGGTCCTGCTGGTACGTCTTGCGGTCGCCCTGCAGGGAGGAGGCGACGGCCTCGCGGAAGGGGCCGTAGAAGGCGGAGGAGTACTTGGCGGTGTAGGCGAGGATGGCGACGTCCTCGCGGCCGATCTGGTCGAGCGCGTCGCGGACGACGCCGACCTGGCCGTCCATCATGCCGCTCGGGCCGACCACATGGGCGCCGGCGTCGGCCTGCACCTGGGCCATCTCGGCGTACCGCTCCAGGGTGGCGTCGTTGTCGACCCGGCCCTCGGCGTCGAGCACGCCGCAGTGTCCGTGGTCGACGGTCTCGTCGAGGCAGAGGTCGGACATGACGAGCAGTTCGTCCCCGACCTCGGCGCGCACATCGCGGATGGCGACCTGCAGGATCCCGTCCGGGTCGGTCCCCGGGGTGCCGAGCGCGTCCTTCTTGCTCTCCTCCGGCACGCCGAACAGCATGATCCCGGAGATGCCGGCCTCGACCGCCTCCGCCGCGGCCTTCTTCAGGCTGTCCCGGGTGTGCTGGACGACCCCGGGCATGGCCGCGATCGGCACGGGCTCGCTCACGCCCTCCCGGACGAACGCCGGGAGGATGAAGTCCGCGGGGTGCAGCCGCGTCTCGGCGACCATCCGCCGCATGACGGGCGTGGTCCGCAGCCGCCGAGGTCGCGTGCCGGGGAAGGATCCGTACTTCGTCATGCCTTCTACGCTACGCCCGCCCGGCCCGCGCCTTTGCCGACGCCCTGTCGGACCAAGAGGGGCATAGCGCCCACCCGCTGGGGGACCCGGCACCCCGGCGTGAGCGGGGGCCACACGAAAAGGCGGAGCGCCCCGCACAGGGCACTCCGCCTTCACCGTTCACGCCGCCGTACAGCTGCTCACGCCGCCGTACAGCTCACGCCGTCACACCACTCACGTCGTCGTACGACGCCTCCGAGCACCCGGGCGCCGCTCGCTCGGACGCGTCACCGGGTCGCCCGACTCCAGGGCGGCGGCGCGGCGCTTCAGACCGAAGCCGGCCAGGGCTTCCGCCAGCTTGTGGACGGAGGGCTCCGGAGCCATGACGTCGACCCGCAGGCCGTGTTCCTCGGCCGTCTTCGCCGTGGCCGGGCCGATGCAGGCGATCACCGTCACGTTGTGCGGCTTGCCCGCGATGCCGACCAGGTTGCGGACGGTCGAGGAGGACGTGAAGAGGACCGCGTCGAAGCCGCCGCCCTTGATCGCCTCACGGGTGTCCGCCGGCGGCGGCGAGGCGCGCACGGTGCGGTAGGCGGTGACGTCGTCGACCTCCCAGCCCAGCTCGATCAGACCGGCGACCAGGGTCTCGGTCGCGATGTCGGCGCGGGGCAGGAAGACACGGTCGATCGGGTCGAAGACCGGGTCGTAGGGGGGCCAGTCCTCCAGCAGGCCGGCCGCCGACTGCTCGCCGCTCGGCACCAGGTCCGGCTTCACACCGAAGGCGATCAGCGCCCTGGCGGTCTGCTCGCCCACCGCGGCGACCTTGATGCCCGCGAAGGCACGGGCGTCGAGGCCGTACTCCTCGAACTTCTCGCGGACCGCCTTGACCGCGTTCACCGAGGTGAAGGCGATCCACTCGTAGCGGCCCGTCACCAGGCCCTTGACCGCGCGTTCCATCTGCTGCGGGGTGCGCGGGGGCTCCACCGCGATCGTCGGGACCTCGTGCGGCACGGCGCCGTAGGACCGCAGCTGGTCGGAGAGCGACGCCGCCTGCTCCTTCGTGCGCGGCACGAGCACCTTCCAGCCGAACAGCGGCTTGGACTCGAACCACGACAGCTGGTCGCGCTGGGCGGCGGCGGAACGCTCACCGACCACGGCTATCACCGGCCGGCCGCCGTCCGGGGACGGCAGGACCTTCGCCTGCTTCAGGGTCTGGGCGATGGTGCCGAGGGTCGCCGTCCAGGTGCGCTGGCGGGTCGTCGTACCGGCGACCGTCACCGTCAGCGGGGTGTCCGGCTTGCGGCCCGCCGACACCAGTTCGCCGGCGGCAGCCGCCACCGCGTCCAGGGTCGTGGAGACCACGACCGTGCCGTCGGAGGCGCCCACCTCGGTCCAGCAGCGGTCGGAGGCGGTACGGGCGTCCACGAACCGGACGTCCGCGCCCTGCGCGTCCCGCAGCGGCACACCGGCGTACGCGGGCACACCGACCGCCGCCGCGACACCGGGGACGACCTCGAAGGGCACCCCGGCCGCGGCGCAGGCGAGCATCTCCTCGGCCGCGTACGTGTCCAGTCCGGGGTCCCCGGACACCGCACGGACGACCCGCCTGCCGCCCCGTGCGGCCTCCATGACAAGATGAGCGGCATCCCGGGCAGCAGCCGGGACAGCGGCGGTTGTTGACGTGCCGTCAACGACCGTCAGCTGGGGCGTGCCCGTGCCCGGCGGCGGGAGCTGAGACGGATCCGCGTCCGTCGTCACGACGGAGACGCCCTGCCGGGCATGCGTCCGGATCACGTCGAGCACCTCGTGCTCGGCGACCAGAACGTCCGCGGTCGACAGCGCCTCCACGGCGCGCAGAGTCAGCAGTCCCGGATCCCCGGGTCCGGCACCGAGGAAGGTGACGTGCCCGTGTTCCAGGCCGGCGGGAAGGGTGGTGGGGCTCAATGTGCTCGCTCCCCCATCAGACCGGCCGCGCCCTGGGCGAGCATCTCGGCGGCGAGTTCGCGACCGAGTGCCTCCGCCTGCTCGTGCGTGTGGGGCACGGGACCGGTGGTGGACAGCTGCACCGTGCGAGTGCCGTCGGTCGTGCCGACGACGGCCCGCAGGCGCATTTCCTTGACAATCTGCCCGTCGGCCAGGAGGTCGGCCAGCGCGCCCACAGGGGCGGAGCAGCCGGCCTCCAGGGCGGCGAGCAGTGACCGCTCGGCGGTCACGGCGGCCCGCGTGAACGGGTCGTCGAGCCGGCCGAGCGCCGCGATCAGGTCCGCGCGGTCCGCGGCACACTCGATCGCCAGTGCCCCCTGGCCGGGGGCGGGCAGAACCGTGTCGACCGACAGGAAGTCGGTCACCTCGTCGCTGCGGCCGATCCGGTTGAGGCCGGCGGCGGCGAGGACGACGGCGTCGAGTTCGCCCTTGCGGACGTACCCGATCCGGGTGTCGACGTTTCCGCGTATCGGGACCGTCTCGATGTCCAGTCCGTGGGCGCGGGCGTACGCGTTCAGCTGCGCCATGCGGCGCGGCGAGCCGGTGCCGATGCGGGCGGCGGAGCCGTGCGCGCAGGACGCGGCGAGGTCGGTGAACTTCAGCGCGTCCCGGGCGACGACCGCGTCCCGCGGGTCCTCGCGCACCGGGACGGCGGCCAGGACCAGGTCCTCGGGCTGCGTGGTCGGCAGGTCCTTCAGCGAATGAACCGCGAAGTCGACCTCGCCCCGCAGCAGCGCGTCGCGCAGCGCCGTGACGAACACGCCGGTGCCGCCGATCTGCGCGAGGTGCTCGCGGGAGATGTCGCCGTAGGTGGTGATCTCGACCAGCTCGACGGGCCGGCCGGTCACCTGGCTCACGGCCTGTGCCACCTGTCCGGACTGGGCCATGGCGAGTTTGCTCCGCCGTGTCCCCAGTCGCAGTGGTGGTGCCTTCTCACTCATGCCGGTCGGTCCTTCTCGTCTGTGCTGTTCCCGGCCCGGGAGACGGAGGCGACCGTCTCGGGGTCGAGGTCGAACAGGGTGCGCAGCGCGTCCGCGTACCCGGCGCCGCCGGGCTCGGCCGCGAGCTGCTTGACCCGTACGGTCGGCGCGTGCAGCAGCTTGTCGACGACCCGGTGCACGGCCTGGCGGATCTCGCCGCGCTGGCGTTCGTCCAGGTCGGGCAGGCGGCCGTCGAGGCGCGCGATCTCTCCGGCGACGACGTCGGCGGCCATGGTGCGCAGCGCGACGACGGTCGGCGTGATGTGTGCCGCCCGCTGCGCCGCGCCGAAGGCCGCGACCTCGTCGGAGACGATACGCCGGACCTGGTCCACGTCGGCGGCCATCGGGGCGTCGGCGGAGGCCTCGGCGAGGGACTCGATGTCCACAAGCCGCACCCCGGCCAGCCGGTGCGCGGCCGCGTCGATGTCGCGGGGCATGGCGAGGTCGAGGAGGTACAGGGCCGGGGCCGGGCGCGGGATCTGGGCGACGGGTTCGGGCTTGCGGTGCTCGGGGACGCGGCCGATGGCGGCCGCGGTCGCGGCGAGCGCGCCGATCAGCTCGGCGTCGTCCTCGGGGGTACGGGCCTCGGTCTCGGCGGTGCGGCGCGCGCTCTCGCGCCGGTCCACGGTGGCGCCCGCGACCCAGGCCGCGTGCTGCTCCAGGGTGGCCGCGTCCATGCCGGCCACGGCGGCCTCGCCCATCACCGAGAAGCCGGTCGCGCCCTGGACGGCGGCCAGGTCCACCGGGCAGCCGTCCTCGGCGGCGGTGCCGGCGGGCGCCTGCGGGGCGGCGGGCTTCGGCGCGGGGGCGGAGGCGTCGGCGACGGGCGCGCCGACGCGGCCCTCGACCGCCTGCCCGATCGCCTCGGCGGTCAGCACCAGGCCGGTCGCGCCGGTGCAGGAGACGACGACGTCGGCACGTGTCAGCTCGTGCGGTACGGCGTCCATCCGTACCGCACGGGCCGTCACCGCGTGGTCGTCGGCCTCGGTCAGGATCTGCGCGAGCCGCTCGGCGCGCTCGAAGGTGCGGTTGGCGACGACGATCTCGCGGACCCCGGCCCGTGCGAGGGTCGCGGCGGCCAGCGAGGACATCGATCCGGCGCCGATGACCAGCGCCTTCTTGCCGCCGGCCCAGTCCTGGACGTCGCCGCCCGCGGCCAGCTGCTCCAGGCCGAAGGTGACCAGGGACTGGCCGGCGCGGTCGATGCCGGTCTCGAAGTGGGCGCGCTTGCCGACCCGCAGGGACTGCTGGAACAGGTCGTTGATCAGCTTGCCGGCGCTGTGCAGCTCCTGGGCGCGGGCCAGGGAGTCCTTGATCTGGGCGATGATCTGGCCCTCGCCGACGACCATGGAGTCCAGTCCGCAGGCCACCGAGAACAGGTGGTGGACGGCGCGGTCCTCGTAGTGCACGTACAGGTAGGGCGTGAGTTCTTCCAGGCCGACGCCGCTGTGCTGGGCGAGCAGTGTGGACAGCTCGGCGACACCGGCGTGGAACTTGTCCACGTCGGCGTACAGCTCGATGCGGTTGCAGGTGGCGAGGACGGCGGCCTCGGTGGCCGGTTCGGCGGCGACCGTGTCCTGGGACAGCTTGACCTGGGTGTCCGCGTTCAGCGAGGCCCGCTCCAGGACGCTCACGGGTGCGCTGCGGTGGCTCAGGCCGACGACGAGGAGGCTCATGCCGGCATCACGGCGGGTACGTCCCCGTCGGGTCCCTGGTCGACGCCCTCGCGGGAGGTGGCGGCGGGCCGCGCGCCGTCGCCGGCGGCGGTCTCCTCGCCGGCCTTGCGCTGCTCGTGGAAGGCGAGGATCTGCAGCTCGATGGAGAGGTCGACCTTGCGCACGTCGACGCCGTCCGGGACGGACAGCACGGTCGGCGCGAAGTTCAGGATGGAGGTGACCCCGGCGGCCACGAGCCGGTCGCAGACCGGCTGGGCGGCGCCGGCCGGGGTGGCGATGACGCCGATGGAGACCCCGTTGTCCTTGATGATCTTCTCGAGCTCGTCGGTGTGCTGGACCGGGATGCCCGCGACGGGCTTTCCGGCCATCGCCGGGTCGGCGTCGATCAGCGCGGCGACCCGGAAGCCACGGGAGGCGAACCCGCCGTAGTTGGCGAGGGCGGCGCCGAGGTTACCAATACCGACGATGACGACCGGCCAGTCCTGGGTCAGGCCGAGTTCGCGGGAGATCTGGTAGACGAGGTACTCCACGTCGTAGCCGACACCGCGCGTTCCGTAGGAGCCCAGGTAGGAGAAGTCCTTGCGCAGCTTGGCGGAGTTGACCCCCGCCGCCGCGGCCAGCTCCTCGGAGGAGACCGTGGGGACCGAGCGCTCCGACAGTGCGGTCAGAGCTCGGAGGTACAGCGGAAGCCTGGCGACGGTGGCCTCGGGAATCCCTCGGCTACGGGTCGCCGGTCGGTGTGTTCGGCCAGTTGCCACGGTGCTCCTGCGGGTAGAGCGGGGCTGCAGGCGGTCATACGTCCCCAGACCGCCCCGTCGACAGCAGGCTATGTCTTTGTGAACGCGTGCACAAAGATGGTGTCCGATTTGCCCGGCAAACGTGACCGGGGTCACGCGCGTCGATCCCGGGAGACAGCCAGGGGGCAAAACGACACACTCCTCATGAATCACGCCCCCGAGACCAAACCGTCGTCGATCCTAAGCGACATCCGACCCCGACTTGCACTGCTCGGTCAGTCGACGGTCACCTTCCGGTCACCTTCCGACCACCTCTCGGTCATCCCCCGGTCAGTTCCTTGCGCAGACGACCCTCGTCCACCCGCCAGAAGGTGTGCTGACGGCCGTCGACGAGGACCACCGGGATCTGCTCCCAGTACTGGTCGTGCAGTGCCCGGTCCTCGGTGATGTCCTTCTGCTCCCAGGGCACGCCGAGTTCGCCGCAGACTTTCTCGATCACGGTCTGCGCGTCGTCGCACAGATGGCAGCCGGGCTTGCGGACGAGCGTGACCAACCGCACCTGAGGTGCGGCCTTGCGGCGGAAGAGAGGGCTCATGCCGGCCATTCTCGCGCCTCCTTTAACGGCGCGGTCGCGCAGAGTTCACACCGTTCAAACCTCTCGACTCCGGAAGCACCGAACAGACTGGCTATGCTCACCGCATGGCCGCTCTCGGATGGCTCACTCCCCGTAGGCGCTCCGCCACGGCGCGGAGCGTGTTGGCAGGCGAGGCCTCGGCGGAGGCCGCCCGCAAGTCCTCGCAGGAGGCGCAGGAGGCGCAGGAAGCCCAGCAGGCGCTGGAGGCACAGCAGGCCGCCGAACGGGAACCTGAGTTCCCGGTGATCGGCGACGACCGCGCCGCCGCCTTCTTCGACCTCGACAACACCGTGATGCAGGGCGCCGCGATCTTCCACTTCGGTCGCGGCCTGTACAAGCGGAAGTTCTTCGAGACCCGCGATCTCGCCAGGTTCGCCTGGCAGCAGGCCTGGTTCCGGCTGGCCGGGGTCGAGGACCCCGAGCACATGCAGGACGTACGGGACTCCGCCCTGTCCATCGTCAAGGGCCACCGCGTCGCCGAACTGGAGACGATCGGCGAGGAGATCTACGACGAGTACATGGCCGACCGCATGTGGCCGGGCACCCGGGCGCTGGCCCAGGCCCACCTGGACGCCGGCCAGAAGGTCTGGCTGGTCACGGCCGCGCCCGTCGAGATCGCCCAGGTCATCGCCCGCCGCCTCGGCCTCACCGGCGCGCTCGGTACGGTCGCCGAGTCCGTCGACGGCATCTACACCGGCAAACTGGTGGGCGAGCCGCTGCACGGCCCGGCGAAGGCGGAGGCGGTGCGCGCCCTCGCCGCGGCGGAGGGCCTCGACCTCTCCCGCTGCGCCGCCTACAGCGACAGCCACAACGACATTCCGATGCTGTCCCTGGTCGGCCACCCCTACGCCATCAACCCCGACTCCAAGCTGCGCAGGTACGCCCGGGAGAAGGACTGGCGCCTGCGGGACTACCGCACCGGCCGCAAGGCCGCGAAGGTCGGCATCCCCGCCGCGGCGGGCGTGGGCGCGGTCGCCGGTGGCACGGCCGCGGCGATCGCCCTGAGCCGGCGCCGGCGGTGATCCTGCGCCGTCCGTGACCCTGCGCCGTCCGTGACCCTGCGCCACTGACGCCGCATCACGCCGTCGCCGGGTGGTGCAGGTGCAGATGGGGGCGTGTGCAGATGCGGGTGCGGGTGCGGGTGCGGGGAAGTTGCTCGCGCCCGCCTTCGCCCTGCCCGGGAACTCTCATCCCCATCCCCACCCCCATGCCCTCGCGCCCGAATTATGGCGCCCCCTGCCCAACACGCCCCAGCTTTCGCAGAAACCGGCGCCCTTCCGATCAACAACCGGTCACATCACGCAACTTGATGAGCCGTCAATCGGCAACATAAGCGACGCAATCGACGATTTGAGCAACTCGGCGTAGCAGGGCCTGCACGAAGCGTTATTCTCCTCAGACGCAAACCGGTACCCCTCCGTCGCCACGACGGGTGAACGGTCCCGCACTGCACGTGATGGAAGCTCTGCCTCTGGGAGTCCCGTGTACCCACACGTCGGGGTTGACGCCTCGGGCCTGGCTACGCTGCGCGCAACTGTCGCAACGGTCAAAGAGACGCTGCGCGGCCTCGTCCCGTCCGCGTACGCCGTCCCCGCCTTCGCCGCCGCCACACCCGCGGGCCCGTGCTACGCACTGGCCGAACGGAGCGCCGCCGTCAGCAGACGCGGCCGCTCCACCGGCACCGGAACCACCACCACCACCGCCCGCCGCCCGGCCGCCGACAGTGACAGCGCCCGGATGATGGACCTCGTCGAGCGCGCCCAGGCGGGGGAGGCCGAGGCCTTCGGGCGGCTCTACGACCAGTACAGCGACACGGTGTACCGGTACATCTACTACCGGGTGGGGGGCAAGGCGACCGCCGAGGACCTCACCAGCGAGACCTTTCTGCGGGCCCTGCGCCGCATCGGCACCTTCACCTGGCAGGGCCGCGACTTCGGCGCCTGGCTGGTGACGATCGCCCGTAACCTCGTCGCCGACCACTTCAAGTCCAGCCGCTTCCGCCTGGAGGTCACCACCGGCGAGATGCTCGACGCCAACGAGGTCGAGCGCTCCCCGGAGGACTCCGTCCTGGAGTCCCTCTCCAACGCCGCCCTGCTGGACGCCGTACGCCGGCTCAATCCCCAGCAGCAGGAGTGCGTGACGCTCCGCTTCCTCCAGGGGCTCTCCGTCGCCGAGACCGCCCGGGTGATGGGCAAGAACGAGGGGGCGATCAAAACGCTCCAGTACCGGGCCGTCCGGACCCTCGCCCGGCTCCTGCCGGACGACGTGCGCTGAGCCGCACCCACCCCGCCGCCACGCTCGGCGACGACCAACTCACGCTCGGTGAAAGCGCGTTGACTTTCTGATCGGATCATCCGGCGTCCGTAACCCAAGTGCCGAGCCGCTCGTTGTGCGGGATACAGGCTCCCTGTGGTCACGCCCCGGCCGCCCCCGATCGCTCGATCGTGTGGAAGTGGTCGTGGGCGTGCAACCCTCAGGACCCCCTGGGGAGTCGACCGTCATGACGAGAGGAGGTGCCGCCTGTGATCGCGAACGTATCAACCCACCGGCGGGCGAACGCCTTCGCCCAGGCCCTGGAGGAGCAGTCCGACCGGGACACGGCGGCCGAGCAGTCCACAGCACCGTCGGGATCACCACCGACGGCCGAGGAACAGAGCCGACAGGGCGAGCTGTTGACCCTCGCGGCGGAACTCGGTGCGCTGCCCAGGCCCCAGCTCGACCCCGAGGTCAAGGTCGTACAGCGCGCCCAGCTGGTGGCCGCGATGGAGGCCATGCTCCAGGAGGACGCAGCGGGCGGGGCGGCGAACGCGTCGGTGCCGGAACAGAGGCGCCGTGGCGCGCACCGGGCTAGTTCCCTGGGCAGACTGCGGCCGCGTTCCCGGCTGGCCAAGGGGCTCACCGCGGGTGGGCTCAGCGTCGGCGTCGCCGCCGGGGCCTTCAGCGGGGTCGCCGCCGCGAGTTCCGACTCGCTGCCCGGCGACTCCCTGTACGGCCTCAAACGCGGCATCGAGGACTTCAGGCTCAACTACCTGAGCGACGGCGACGGCGAGCGCGGTCAGACGTACCTCGACCAGGCCTCCACCCGGCTGAGCGAGGCCCGTCGGCTCATGGAGCGCGACCGCGGTGGTCAGCTCGACCACGAGTCCATCGGCGAGATCCGCCGCACCCTGTCCGGCATGCAGCACGACGTGACCGAGGGCCACCGCCTGCTGCACGCCGCCTACGAGGCGGACCCCGAGTCCCTGGGCCCCATCCAGGCACTCTCCACCTTCTCCCGGTCCCACCGCGAGGCGTGGAGCACGCTGAGCGACCGGCTGCCCCTGCAGCTGGGGGACGTCCGGGACCAGGTGTCGTCCGTCTTCGACGCCATAGACCAAGAGGTCGGCCCGCTGCAGTCCATGCTCCCACCGCCGTCCGCCGAACCCGGCAACGGTACGGGCACGGGCTCCGGATCGGCATCCGCCGGCGCCTCGTCCGGCACCCACCGGTCGACGGTCCCGAGCAGCGGCGACACGCCGTCCTCGGGCAGGCACGCGAGCCCCGGCAGCCCCAGCGGCTCGGCCTCGGGCAGCGCCGACGACGGCCTGATCGGAGGCACCACGGGCGGCCTGCTCGACCCGCCGCAACTCGGCTCCGGCGGCAGTTCCCCGTCCGCCGGCAAATCCCCTTCGGCCAAGCCGGACGTCACCCTGCCACCACTCCTCCCGGGCCTGCTCCCCGGCCTGGGCATCGACAGCCAGGACGCGAACTAGCCCCTACGGCAACACCTGTGGGGCGCCCCTCCCCGAGCGGGGGCGCCCCACAGTCGTATGCCCGAACGACCAAACCTCAGAAGAACACCGACCGCCGCTGCACCAGCAGCTTGGCCCCTCCCGACCGCTGCCCTCGCACCGCTTCGCGGGCTTCGGACAGCTGCGCCGGCCTCCGACCGGCGACTACGCGCAGCCCGGGTCCGGCCCTTCCCCCCAGGCCCCCGGCCGAGCCCCTCCTCAGAAGAACACCGACCGCCGCTGCACCAGCAACTTGTACAGCGTGTGCTGGATCTGTTCGCGGACCTGGTCGGTCAGGTTGAACATCAGCATCGGGTCGTCGGCCGCCTCCGGCGGATAGCCGTCCGTCGGGATCGGCTCGCCGAACTGGATCGTCCACTTGGTGGGCAGCGGGATCGCGCCGAGCGGGCCGAGCCAGGGGAACGTCGGCGTCAGCGGGAAGTACGGGAACCCCAGCAGCCGCGCCAGCGTCTTCGCGTTGCCGATCATCGGGTAGATCTCCTCGGCCCCCACGATCGAGCACGGGATGATCGGAGCGCCCTGGCGCAGCGCCGTGGAGACGAAGCCGCCCCGCCCGAACCGCTGGAGCTTGTACCGGTCACCGAAGGGCTTGCCGATGCCCTTGAAGCCCTCCGGCATCACGCCGACCAGCTCCCCCTGCGCCAGCAGCCCTTCGGCGTCCTCGGAGCACGCGAGGGTGTGGCCCAGCTTGCGGGCGAGTTCGTTGACCACCGGGAGGACGAAGACCAGGTCGGCCGCGAGCAGCCGCAGGTGCCGGCCGGCCGGGTGATGGTCGTGGACGCCGACCTGCATCATCAGGCCGTCCAGCGGCAGCGTCCCGGAGTGGTTGGCGACGATCAGCGCACCGCCCTCGGCCGGGATGTTCTCGATGCCCTTCACCTCGACCCGGAAGTACTTCTCGTACATGGGCCGGAGCAACGACATCAGGACCTGGTCGGTCAGCTCCTCGTCGTAGCCGAAGTCGTCGACCTCGTAGTCACCGGTCAGCCGGCGTCGCAGGAAGGCCAGGCCGCTCGCGATGCGCCGTTCCAGACCGCCGTCGGCGGGCGGTACGTCGTGCGGTTCGGCGGGCTGGTGTTCCTGCTGGGTCACGGCATCACCATCCTGCGGAACGGCCCTGGTGGGCAGGGGCTGGACCGAACCGACCGGCGCGGCCTCCTGCGCGCCGCCGCGCCTGCCGCCCGCGCCCCGGCGCCGGCCCGGCCGCGGCACGGCACCCCCGCGGGAGCGGTCGTCGTCGAACGGAATGACCTTGGCGTCCGCCATCGTTGCTGCGCTCCTCAGTCGGCGCTGTGCTTGAAGAGGTGGCCGCTGCCCTGCGCGGACAGCGCGGCGATCCGGTCGACGGCCCCGGCGACGGCCTGCGGCGGCAGCAGCCCCGGGCCCTGGCCGCGCGCGAAGTCCGCGAACGTCTCCGCCGTCGTGTACCTGGGCGTGAATCCCAGCGTCTCGCGCATCTGGTCGGTGGCCACCACCCGCCCGTGCGTGAGCAGCCGGATCTGTTCCGGCGAGAAGTCGCTCATGCCGAGCGTCCGTACCAGGGAGCTGGTCCAGGTGACCGCGGGCAGCAGCAGCGGCACCGTGGGCCGGCCGAGCCGCCGCGAGCACTGCGACAGCAACAGCACCCCGTCACCGGCGATGTTGAAGGTGCCGCTGTTGAGCGTGCCCCGGCGCGGGTCGTGCGCGGCGATCCGCAGCACCTCGAGGACGTCGTCCTCGTGCACGAACTGCAGCCGGGGGTCGTAGCCGAACACGGTCGGCAGGACCGGCAGCGAGAAGTACGCGGCGAGCGGGGTGTCCGCGGTCGGCCCGAGGATGTTGGCGAACCGCAGCACGCACACGGCGACGTCCGGCCGCCGCCGCGCGAACCCGCGCACATACCCCTCGACCTCGACGGCGTCCTTCGCGAACCCGCCACTCGGCAGCGACTTGGCCGGCGTCGTCTCGGTGAAGACGGCCGGATCACGCGGCGCGGAACCGTAGACGTTCGTACTGGACTTCACGACCAGGCGCCGCACGTTCGGCGACTTCTGGCAGGCGCCGAGCAGCTGCATGGTGCCGATGACGTTGGTCTCCTTGACCATGGCCCGGCTGCCGCCGCCCGGCGCGATGCCCGTCACGTCCATGTGGACGACCGTGTCGGCGCCGGTCTCGGCGATGACCCGGGCGATCGTCGGCTGCCGGATGTCGGCCTGGATGAACTCGGCCGCTCCCAGCTGGTGCGCCGGCAGCACCGCGTCCACGGCGATCACCCGCTCGACCTCGGGGTCCTTCTGGATCCGGCGCACGAATCTGCCGCCCAGCTGCCGGGCCACCCCGGTGACGAGCACGACCTTCCCCAAGATCAGCGCCTTCCTTCCCGACCTCGTGCGAAACCTGGTCCCAGCCCGCTTTTCCCCGTGTGCGCCAACTTAGCGGGTCGACGTTGCGCTGTGATGACCACGCGATGCACGAGGCGGCGGAAATTCCCCAGTCGGAATATGCCCGGTGCCCCGGACATGACCGTCCCCGAGTGAACACGAGCGGGGCCGCCCCGTCCCGGACATGACTGTGGCCCCCGTCCTCAGGACGGGGGCCACAGGGACACGCTCTCGCGTCGCCGCTTACTTCTTGTTGCGGCGCTGAACGCGCGTGCGCTTGAGCAGCTTGCGGTGCTTCTTCTTGGCCATCCGCTTGCGCCGCTTCTTGATAACAGAGCCCACGACTACCCTCGCTCACTTCTCATCACTCGGTGCTGGGCATCATGGGCCCATACGACCTACGAGGGGCTAGCCTACCCGCTCACGCGTTGAGGCTGTAATCGAGGTGTCCTCCGGGTCTCCCGGAAGCGTCGTCAGGCCGTCTCCACCCCCACAAAACTCTCGCGAAGGTACTCGTGGACCGCTTGCTCGGGGACACGGAAGGACCGCCCCACCCGGATCGCGGGCAGATGACCGCTGTGCACCAGCCGGTACACGGTCATCTTCGACACCCTCATCACCGCGGCGACCTCCGCCACGGTAAGGAACTGAACCTCGTTCAGAGGCCTCTCGCCAGCTGCAGCCATGACACACCTGAACCTTCCGCACTCGACGGCCACCGGCTTCCCCTTCCGGTGACTCTTCGTCGTTGCGTGCTCACTCCCCAATGTAGGGGCGGGTGATGCGAGTGGGGAAGAGGTGCACCCATCGCAGGCCTACTGTGACAGACATGCTCGTTTGAGTACGTAGCGGGTAAGCGGACCGTAGTGACTAGACCGCACCCCGTCGTCAAGTGGAACGACGACGGACACCGACCCCTCGGCCTCCCCGACGAACGGCGCCGGATCGTCCGCGTCCGCCAGCCCGATCGCCTCGAACCCCAGCTGACCTGCACCGCAGACCCAGCCGTGATCACCGATCACCAGTCCGGGCAGCGGCCCGCCGGCCTCGGCGGCGGCGGCCAGCGCGAGCCGAACCGGGAGCGGCGAGTGGCTGTGGACCCCCGGCTCACAACCGGGGCGCTCGGCCTCGGGTTCCCGCACCAACGCAACACCTCGTACGTAGTCCAGGTGATGCGTGCGTACGCCGAACCGGGTCAATATGTCGACACAGCGACCCTGCGCCGGGGTGAGAATCTCACATCCCGCCGCCGACAGCGCGTCTGCCAGGGCTGCGTAGAACCCGAGCAGCCGGTGCGGGTGCCCCGTGCCCAGCAGCACCGGGACACCGCCGCGTGCGGCACCGCGGATCCTCTCGGCGAAGGCGTCCAGCGCGGCCAGCGTCCGCTCCGGGTCGATCACGTCGCACCCCGAAGTGTGCCGCGGATCGGCCGACACCCCACACCGGTTCGCCATCAGATCGAGCAATTCCCGCTGCCCCCAGACCCCTTCGGGATCAATACCGATCAGAACCCGGGGATCCCGCGCCGCGAACAGCCGATACCTCCGAAGACTGACCTCCCGGGACGTCCCGACCGCCCCGGCCAGCCGGACAGCCAACAGGTGCGCGCGAAGGGCATCAGGGGTCAACACGGGTGCGATGGTGACTCATTGGGGGACGACACCGCGCAAGGATCCCGGAAAAACCCCACGGTCGGCGTAACCACGTCCCCGAGTGCGCTGGGCGTCTACCGCCCACGCCCTACGCCAGCAGCCCCCGCATCGGGAACACCGCCCGGCGTGTGGCGAGTACGGCCTGGTCGAGGCGGTCGGCGGGGTCGTAGCCGGCCTCCCACGGGGCGAAGGACACCGGCCACCGCCCGTCCGTCATCCGCCATGGCCCCGTCTGACGGGTCCGGGCGAACACCTCCTGCCGCCACCCCTCGGGGATCTCCGTCTCCGGAGCGACCTCCCGGCCCGCCGCGATCCCCACGAGATGCGTCCACGACCGCGGCACCACGTCGACCACCGCGTACCCGCCGCCGCCGAGCGCCACCCACTTCCCGCCGGCGTACTCATGGGCCAGCTCATGGCACGCCACCTGCACGGCCCGCTGCGCGTCCAGCGACACGGCGAGGTGCGCCAGCGGATCCTCGAAGTGCGTGTCCGCCCCGTGCTGCGTCACGATCACCTGCGGCCGGAACTCCGCGAGCAGCTCCGGCACCACCGCGTGGAACGCCCGCACCCACCCCGCGTCCCCGGTCCCGGCCGGCAGGGCGACGTTCACGGCCGCCCCCTCCCCCGCCCCGGCCCCGGTCTCCTGCGGCCACCCGGTCTGCGGGAACAACGTACGAGGGTGCTCGTGCAGCGAGATCGTCAGCACCCGCGGGTCCTCCCAGAACGCGGCCTGCACCCCGTCCCCGTGATGCACGTCCACGTCCACGTACGCGACCCGCTCCGCGCCCAGCTCCAGCAGCCGCGCGATCGCCAGGGCCGCGTCGTTGTAGACGCAGAACCCCGACGCGCCCCCGGGCATCGCGTGATGCAGCCCGCCCGCGAAGTTCACCGCGTGCTCGACGTCACCGCGCCACACCGCCTCCGCGGCGCCCACGGACTGCCCGGCGATCAGCGCGGACACCTCGTGCATCCCGGCGAAGGCCGGATCGTCCGTCGTGCCGAGCCCGTACGCCCCGGCCGCCGACCCCGGATCCGCGGACGCGGCCTTCACCGCGTCGATGTAGTCCTCCCGGTGCACCAGCCGCAGCGTCGAGTCCCCGGCCGGTTTCGCCGCGACGACCTCCACCTCGCGGTCGAGCCCGAAGGCCGCCACCAGCTTCCGGGTCAGCTCCAGCCGGACCGGATCCATCGGATGGTCCGGGCCGAAGTCATAGCCCGTTACTGCCTCGTCCCACATCAGCTGTGCGCGGCCGCTCATGCCCGCCACCGTATCCGCCCGGCGCCGCGGCGAACGACCTGGCGTACACCAACGTCACCAGCACCAACACCATCGGCACCAGCATCGCCCCCCGATAGCTCCACGCATCGCCCAGGGCCCCCACCAGCGGCGAACCGATCAGAAAGCCCACGTAATTGAAGATGTTCAGGCGCGCCACAGCCGCGTCCGAAGCCCCCGGGAACAGCCGGCCCGCCGCCGCGAACGTCTGCGGCACCAGCACGCACAGCCCGAGCCCCAGCAGGGTGAACCCGAGCATCCCCACCCAGGCCCCCGGCGCCGACGCCACCACCGCGAACCCGCCGGCCGCCACCAGCGTCCCCAGCCGTACGACCGTCACGGCCCCGAACCGCCGCACCCCGAGGTCCCCGATGGCCCGCCCCACCAGCGTGGTCACCATGTAGACGTTGTACGGCACTGTCGCCAGCTGCTCCGAACTCCCGAGCACGTCCTTCAGGTACTTCGCGCTCCAGTTGGAGACGGTCGAGTCACCGATGTACGCGAACGTCATCACCAGGCACAGCGGCAGCAGCAGCTTGAAGACCACACCACCCCCGCCCTGCCCGGCGGCCCGCCCCTCCACCGGCGACGGATCCCCCGCCGCCGGCGCCGGATCCCCGTCCACGTACCACCGGCTGCCCACCAGCGTCGCCGGCAGCAGCACGGCCACCACCGGCAGGTACGACACCCACAGCGCCAGATGCCAGTGCGCCCCCACCCACGCCAGCGAGGCCCCGAGGATGCCGCCCAGACTGTAGGCGGCGTGGAAGCTCAGCATGATGCTGCGCCCGTACGACCGCTGCAGACTCACCCCGAGCATGTTCATCGAGGCGTCCAGCGCGCCGACCGCCAGCCCGAACGCGCCGAGCGCGACCGCCACCTCGGCCATCCGGTCGCCCGCCCCGGCCCCGAGCAGCGCCAGCAGCACCACCGGCTGGGACCAGCGCAGCAGCCGGCTGGGCCGTATCCGCTTCACCAGCTGCTCGGTGCTCACACTGCCGACCCCGGCGAGGATCGGTACGGCGGCGAGGAAGACCGGCAGCAGCGCGTCGGAGATCCCGTACCGGTCCTGGATGGCCGGAATACGGGTCACGAGGAGCGCGAAGGTCGCGCCCTGGGTGAAGAAGCTGAACGCCAAAGAGGCCCTGCCGCGCCGCAGCACATCTGTCATGGCGGCGAGCGTAGGGCCCCAGGCTACCTGTGGGTAGATCAGCCAAAGATGAATTTTCTTCAAGTTTGGCGGGGTCGACGGCCCGGCCTGACCGGGCAGGGAGGATCAGGCGGCGACGGCCACCCCGGTCCCGGCGGCCTGAGCGCTCCCGGCGGCCTGCGCGGCCCCGGTGGTCTGAACGGTCCCGGCGGCCTGCGCGGTCCGGGCAGTCTGAACGGCTCCGGCGGTCCGGGCAGTGCCGTCCGCCGCCTCCTGGGCCTCGACCTCGTCGGCGAGGATGTGCTCCATCGGCCCGGCGGCGAGAGCGCCACTGATCACGAAGGTCACCACCAGCACGCCGGCCATGACGGCCCCGCCCAGCCAGACCATCGTGTCCACGGGGATCGTGTACGCCCCCACCACCCGCGCCACGCACTCGGCGAACAGCGCCACACCCCACACCACGGAGAACGTCCGCTCCTTGCGCAGGAACACGGCCGAGTTCGCCGCCGCCCCCGACACCAGCCGCTCCCAGGCGGCCTCCTTCGCGGCGTCGCCCTTCACCAGGAAGGGCTTCATGCCCGCGGTCATCATCGGCCGGCCGAGGACCACGGAGACCAGGATGCCGAGGGCGACCGTGCTGCTGACCGCGCTGTCCTTGGCGAGCATGAGCCGCGGGTCGCCCGAGACGAAACTCAGCAGCAGCGAGACGACGTTGACGACCAGGATCAGCCCGGCCAGCCCGTTCGTCCTGCGCTCCCTCACCAGCCCCCACACGGTCCGCGCCGCCGGCACGACGCTGCTCCAGGCGAGCGCCGCGAAGGTGCTCATCCCGAAGGCGTCCTTGAACAGGTAGTACGAGCCGAGCGGCAGCGCCACGTCCAGGAGCAGCGGCTTGAAGTTGTCCAGCGCGCTCGGGTTCTCGGCGTCCGCGTTCTTGGTGTCCGCGTCCTTCGTCATGCCGGCGTTCTTCGTCATGCCGGCGTTCTTCGTCGTACCCGCATTCTTCGTCGTACCCGCGTTCTTCGTCATGCCCTCAGCTTCGCGGCCGAAGGGGGGCCGCCAGTAGAAACGTTCGTCCGGAGGACCGCATGACAATTGTCAGGCACCGAACGATGGCTGCGGTCATACCAGCAGGTCAGCCAACTCCCCCATGCTGGAGAAGAGTTGCCCGGCCCCGGCGAGCCGCTCCGCCGGCGTCATCGCGGTGAACCCGTACACGTCCATTCCCGCCGCCACAGCCGCCCGCACGCCCAGCGGAGAGTCCTCCACGACCGCGCAGCGCTCCGGGGCGACGCCCATCCGCTCGGCCGCGTACAGGAAGAGATCCGGCGCCGGCTTGCCCCGCCCGACGTCCTGGGAACTGAAGATCCGGTCCTCCGTGAACCACCGGTCGAGTCCGGTCGCCCGGTGCCCCACCCGGATCCGCTGATGACTCCCGGAGGACGCCACACAGTACGGCACCCCCTCCGCGGTCAGCTTCTCCAGTACGTCCCCGACACCGGCCACGGGCTTCAACTCCCGCTCGAACGCGGCGAACACGCGTGCGTGGAAGACGTCGTCGAAGTCGTCCGGCAACCGCTGCCCCGTCCGCTCCAGCACCAGATCGTGGACCCGGTGCATCGCCGCGCCCATGTAGTCCCGGATGGAGTCCTCGTACGTCGTCGGGTGCCCCAACTCGGTCAGATACCCGGCGAGGAGACGGTTGGAGATCGGCTCGCTGTCGACGAGAACGCCGTCATTGTCGAAGAGGATGAGGTCGTAGCGCATGCCTCGACCCTAAACGAGCCCTGAACGCAGAAAACCCCCGCATCCATAGATGCGGGGGTTTCCCCAAAAATTGTTCGGCGGCGTCCTACTCTCCCACAGGGTCCCCCCTGCAGTACCATCGGCGCTGTGAGGCTTAGCTTCCGGGTTCGGAATGTAACCGGGCGTTT